>NZ_JBEOXI010000422.1:0-4319 GCF_040296465.1 Streptomyces sp. NPDC002130 | reverse complement strand
GTGGTGGCCGGCCATGGCCTGCCCATGATGCCTCAGTTCGGGTGCTCCGGCCCCCCGGCGGGTCAGCCGCGACTTCATTGTCGCTGCTCTCACCACGATGGGTGCCAGTGACGGCTCACCTCTGTCGCTGCAGTCCAGGCTGAGCACGTCCAACACTTTGCCCATCGACTGCGCTGGATATCCGGTTCCTGAACGCTTTGCGAGCTCCCCGTACGTGATCTTCTTACCGCTTTTCGCGACGTCGATGAGGACGGAACGAGCGACATCAAGCGTCGTTGACAGCAATTCCGTGACGGTTACCTCGGCATTGCCCTTCCACGGAATGGTGATGGTCGATTGAGATTTCCACATCGGAGCTTCTACGGTCATTCGTCCTCATTCTCGTTTGCCGGGCAGCGTCGACTTGAGATTCGCTGCTAGTGCCGCGCGCCTAAAATTCTTTGACAGTGCGATTTGAGATACTTCAAGCATGCGGATTAAGCCCCTACTCTTGCGAGACGGCGACGATCTCGAGTTGGCCCGACGACTGCGGTCGAGGTCGATCTCCTCCGGTGCGGCGCAGCGAGCGAGGATTGTTTTGCTCGCATCTCAAGGTGAGTCGAATTCGTCGATCGCGGATCTGGTCGGGGTGTCGCGGCCGACGGTGATCTCCTGGCGCGCCCGCTACGACGTAGACGGCTTGGCCGGCCTCGAAGACGATGCGCGTTCGGGGCGGCCGCGTAGCCTCGATCGCCGGGAGATCGTCTCCGCGACCTTGATGCCGCCGCCGAAGAAATACGGTGTCACACACTGGAGTTCGCGCCTGCTCGCGAAACATTTGGGGATCGGGTACGGCACGGTCGCACGGATCTGGCGCGAGTACGGTGTGCAGCCTTGGCGCAGTGAGACATTCAAGTTTTCCACCGATCCGGAACTGGTCGCGAAGGTCACCGACATCGTCGGGTTGTATCTCGATCCGCCCGAGAACGCGATCGTGCTCTGCGTGGACGAGAAATCGCAGATCCAGGCATTGGATCGGACCGCTCCGACGTTGCCGATGCAGATCGGAATGCCCGAGAAGCAAACCCACGACTACATCCGCAACGGCACCACCACCTTGTTCGCGGCGTTGGAGATCGCGACCGGAAAGGTGACCGGGATCTGCCGGCCGCGACACCGTCACCAGGAGTTTCTGGTGTTCCTCAAACATGTCGCACGCGCGTATCCGAAGCAGGAACTGCACTTGGTGATGGACAACTACGCCACCCACAAGAAGGCCGAGGTCCGCGAGTGGCTGGCTGCGAATCCGCGGATCCATGTTCATTTCACCCCGACGTCGGCGTCGTGGATGAACCTCGTCGAGGTGTGGTTCGGGATCATCGAACGCCAAGCGATTCATCGCGGAACTTTCCGCAGTGTCCGCGAACTGACGGCGAAGATCCGAGAGTTCATCAACGGGTGGAATCCGCGGGCGCAGCCGTTCGTGTGGACGAAAACCGCCGAGCAGATCCTGGTGAAAGCTGACCGTAAAACAACTTCAAACTCGGGGCACTAGCGAGTACCAGGTGGCGTGGTCGACCGCGCACCGGGCGCTCATCGCACTGGCCAACCAGTGGCTGCCCGAGCCGGAACCCACCCGCGTGCTCGGCATCGACGAGACCCGCGCCCGGTCGGTGCGCTGGGTGCTCGAAGAGGCCGGCTGGACACGGTCGAACCCGTGGATGACCTCGTTCGTCAACGCCGACCCCACCCTGCCCGGGCACCTTCTCGGGCTGACCCCGGGACGCTCCGGGGCGTGCGTGATCGACTGGCTCGCGCTGCAGACACCCGCGTTCCGGGCCGGCATCGACCTGGTCGTGATCGACCCGTCCGCGCCGTACGCGGGCGGGATCCGCACCGCCCTGCCGGACGCGCGGATCGCAGTCGACAAGTGGCATCTCGTCGCCCTCGCCAACCTCATGGTCACCCAGGTCCGTCAACGGATCACCCGGCAACTGCACGGCCGCCGCGGCACCGCCACCGACAAAGTCTGGGCCAGCCGGCAACTGCTGCTCACCGGCTACGAGCACCTCACCGTGAAGCAAAAGGCCCGGTTCAACGCCGCCCTCGCCGCCGAGGATCCGACCAACGAGATCGCCGCCGCGCATGCCGTCAAGGAACGCCTGCGCCTGCTGCTGGCCGAACACCAGCCGCACCAGATCCGGCGCAGGCTGTACGACTTCTACGACGCCGCCGCCCGCGCCGACATGGAGGAAACCAGCCGCCTGGCGACCACGATCGACACCTGGTGGCCAGCGGTGCTCGTCGCGCTCACCGAGGACGTGACCAACGCCCGCACCGAGGGCTTCAACCGGATCATCAAGCAAACCAAGCGTGTCGGATGCGGCTTCACCAACATGGACAACTACCGAAGGCGCATCATGGTCCACATCGCCCTCACCCGAGGGCAGAGACCAGCAGCATGAAATCAGCACACGCCCCGCTCAAATGCGGAGAGCCATTTATCTCTGCAGTAAACGCCCGGCCCGTCTTCGGCGCCTCGTGCCACACATGCCTTCCCGCTCGGGTTGCGGCGGGCCATAATTCGCCTTTCACGTGCCCGGCTTGCCGTCTTCGGAGCTGGGCCTTGACACCCCTGCACCGGGTACCCACGCATCAGTACCGCACCTGCCGCTGGGCAGTCGATGCATCACCTGTCCGAACGGAATCGACCGCCCCCACGCTGATCACTGCTCCCACACCGCCGAAGCACTTCAACCGATCCGTCACTGCAGCATCATCGAGAAGCCGTCCTCGACACCGGCAGGTCCCGGGCCCGCTGGCTGTGATGTCTTCGCGCTGGCGGCGTCGGCGGGGAGAGGATTTCGCAGTGAGCAGCACCGCTCTCTCCGGGATCGAGGCGACCACCGAATCCGGCCCGCGGTGCTGCACGAAACCTTCGGGGCTCCATCGAGCCAGTGGCAATCGGCCCGTGGTTGCCTCACCATGGAGCGATGACTGCTAAGCGTTGCCGATCCACCCCCGATCCTGCCGAACCCCTTTCCGATGCCGAGCTGCTCATCGGCCTGGTGGTCTCACCATCCCTGAGTGCGATGCTCGGCCCCGAGGTCACCACCTCGGTGCGCAAGATTTTGGTGCAGCGGTATCCGGGAGTGCGCTGGCAACTGAAGATGGCCGAAGACCGGCTGGTCGATCCACCCACCGAGACCTTGGACCTGCTGGAGGCGGCCCGAAACCGCGTGCTGGAGGAGAACTGGGATTTGGCCGTGGTGCTCACCGAGATCCCCCTGAAGACCGGCCGACGTCCGGTGCTCACCCAGCTCAGCCCCGTGCACGGGGTAGGACTGGTCTCCGTCCCAACCCTGGGAGCCGTGCACGTGCGGCAGAAGGTGCAAGAGACCACCGTGCACGTGGTCGGGCAGCTCCTGGGCTACGACGCCGAAGACCTCAACGCCCAGCGGGATCTTGCTCGAAGAGCCCACCAGCTGTCCACCGATCTCGACGAACGCCCGGACGACAACGTCGTGCAGTTCACGGCCCGAGTGCTGAGCGGCAACGTGCGGTTGCTGCTGGGCATGATCCGCGCCAACCAGCCTTGGGCCTTCGTGGCCCGGCTCTCCCGGGCGATGGTCGTGGCAGCGGCCACCGGCATGCTGACATTGGTGGCCTCGGACCTATGGGTACTGGCCATGGCCTACGGGCCGGTGCGCCTGGTCCTGCTGGCGGTGATGGCGATCGGGGCGGTGAGTGCCACCCTGATCCTGGGAGCAGACTTGTGGGAGCGCCCACGGCGGCGAGCCCAACGTGAGCAGGTGATCCTGTTCAATTTGGCCACCACCGCGACCGTGGCCATCGGGGTTGTGGTGTTCTACCTCGGCTTATTCATCCTGTCCTGGGTCGGCGCGCTGCTGCTCATCGACGAGCCGGTACTGGCCGGTGTCGCCGGTCACCCAGTGAACGCTTTGGACTACGCGAAGATCAGCTGGCTCACCGCCAGCCTGGCCACCGTGGGCGGAGCACTAGGAGCTGGACTGGAGGACGACGATGTGGTGCGCGCCGCTGCCTACACCCGGTCCAGCACCTGACACAGCCCCAGCACAGAAGAAACTGAAACATCTACGCGTTGATGCCACGTCTATGCAGGTGTCATTGCCGGTCGCGATGACTTGGTGGGCTCAGCGCAGTGCGCTGCCTCGTACTCGGCGGGTGGGGCGTTGCCGAGGCGGGTGTGCGGGCGGGCGCTGTTGTACCTGTCGATCCGGGATCCGCACCGCCCTGCCGGACGCGCGGATCGCAGTCGACAAGTGGCATCTCGTCGCCCTCGCCAACCTCATGGTCAC
>NZ_JBEOXI010000421.1:0-4327 GCF_040296465.1 Streptomyces sp. NPDC002130 | reverse complement strand
CGATGCCGGACTCTTCGACGAGTCGACGGTGCGGCGGATCGTCTGCCGAGCCGGACGCCATTGCGGTTGAGTGTGGAGTCGGAGCGGCCGTGGACGATCACCGAGCCGTGGCCGGTGACCGTGATCCAGTCGCCGTGCCGCCAGACACCGGGGTAGAAGGAGAAGTACGCGTCGCGGTAGCGGGTGCCGTCGGGGTCGTTCCAGAAATACAGCGGCATCGACGGCATGGGACGGGTGACGACCAGCTCGCCCACCCGGTCCACGACCGGGAAGCCCACGGCGTCATAGGCGGCCAGCGCCACGCCCAGGTGGGGTGCGGACAACTCCCCTGCCCAGACCGGTGTGTTGGGCGCGCTGCCCGCGAAGCCGGACACGATGTCGGTGCCCCCGCTGATCGACGCGAGCAGTACGCGGTCGCCGACGTGGTCGCGGACCCAGGGGTAGGCGGAGGCCGGCAGGGCGGAGCCGGTGCAGCCGACCACGCGGATCGACGACGGGTCGTGTACGGACGGGTCGATGCCGAACTTGGCCATGCCCAGCAGGTATTGGGGGCTGGTGCCGAAGACGGTGACCCGGTGGCGTGCGGCCAGCTTCCACAGGATGTCGGGCTGGGTGAGGGGTGCCGGGCTGCCGTCGTACGTGCAGGTCGTGGCGCCCGTCAGCAGCGTCGAGGCGACGAGGTTCCACATCATCCAGTGGGTCGTGGTGTACCACAGGAAGCAGTCGTCGGGACCCAGGTCACAGTGCAGGCCCAGGGTTTTGAGGTGTTCGAGCAGGACGCCGCCGTGGCCGTGGACGATTCCCTTGGGCAGACCGGTGGTGCCGGAGGAGAAGACGACCCACAGGGGGTGGTCGAACGGCACCGGGGTGCAAATGAATTCCTCGGTGCGGGTGGCTGCGTCCTCCCACGGGAGCACCAGCGAGGGGTACGCCCTCGACGGCCAGGGCAGGCCCACATGGTCCACCAGGAGAGTGGCCTTCAAGGTGGGCAGCGCGTGGGCGAGTTCAAGGGTGGCATCGCGGCGGTCGTGGGTGGTGCCGTTGAAGAGGTAGCCGTCGGCGGCGATCAGGACGGTGGGTTCGAGCTGGGCGAAGCGGTCGGCTGCGGCCTCGGGGGCGTAGTCCTGGCCGCACACCGACCACACGGCGCCCAGGCTCGCGGCGGCCAGGAACGCCACGATCGCGTGCGGGGTGTTGGGCAGATAGCCCACCACCCGGTCGCCTGCCCCCACGCCCAGCTCGCGCAGGGTGGCCGCGACCGAGGCGACCTGGGCGCGCAGGCGGCTCGCGGTCACCTCGTAGCAGGAGCCGGTCTCGTCCAGGGCGATGACCGCCACGGCGTCGTCGGCGAGGTTCCGCAGGGCGTGGTGGGCGTAGTTGAGGGTGGCGCCGGGGAACCAGCGGGCGCCCGGCATCCTCTCCTCCGCCAGCACCCGCTCGTACGGCGTGTCCGCGTCGATGTCGAAGTACTCCCACACCGCCCCCCAGAAGCCCTCCAAGTCGGTGACCGACCAGTTGTACAGGTCGGCGTAGTCGGCGCCGGACCTCCCGACATGGCGGGCGAAGTCCATGAGGTTGCTGTCCGCGACGGCCCGCGAATCCGGCGTCATGAAAGGCTCGGGCACACTCATCAGGTGACGCTCCTCAGCAGGCTGTCGTCGACGGTTCGTCGCGGCGGGTGGGGACTGCGGGTGCTGTGCAGAAGGGACGCCCAGGCGGCGGTGCCGGTGAAGTCCCGGCCCCCGGCGGGGACGACGTCCATGACGACGCGGTCGGGGCGCAGCAGCACGGCGTCCGCACGGCCGGCGCGCAGCCAGGCGGCGAGTGCGCCGTCGTCGCCGAGGCCGGTCACGGGGACCGCCCGGACACCGAGCGCGTGGGCGAGGGCGTTCAACGAGGGCCAGGGATCGGCGGTGGTCAGGATGGTGAAGGAGTCACCGAGCACCTCGTCGAGGCGGCTGCGCCGTCCGCCGGCGGTGATCCATGGCTGGGGGCAGTGCGTGCCCGCAAGGCCCTTGCGAAGGCGGCGGCGTACGAGGGGTCCCGTGGTCAGGGGCGGGCTGAGGTCGCGGCCGGCCAGTTCGGTCAGGCCGGGTATGCGGCAGGCCGCGGCCAGGGCCCTGCGGCGGATCGTGGCGGCACTGTCCTGGCCGCCGGTCATGGCCCAGCCGATGGCGACGGCGAGCCGGATCACGTGCCGGGCATGCGGCTTGCGTTCACTCTCGTAGGTGTCCAACATCCGCTCGGAACCACCCTGTTGGAGCACTCGGGCGAGCTTCCAGGTGAGGTTGTAGGCGTCCCGCAGGCCCGCGCACATCCCCTGCCCGATGAACGGCGGGGTGAGGTGGGCGGCATCGCCGAGCAGGAAGACCCGGCCGCTGCGCCACCGGTCGGCGATCCGCGCCCGGAAGGTGTACTGCGCCTCGCGGATGATCTCGAAGTCCCCCTCGTGCGAAGGCGGCAGCCACGGAGCGATCAACTCGCGGACCGGCTGCTCCGCCCCCTCGCACAACCGGAACTCCCAGCGGTAACGGTCCTCACCGATGCGCGCGAAGGTCGCCGGCCGGGCCGGGTCGCAGACCTGGTCGACCCCGTCCCAGGAGCGCACGTCGGCCGTCGTGCGGACGTCGATGACGGTCCAGCGTTCCTCGAAGCGCAGGTCCTCCCATACGGCGCCGATCGCCTCGCGGGTGAGGCTGTTCGCGCCGTCGCAGCCGAGCACCGCCTCGGCCCACAGCTCGTGGTCACCGTCGTCGTCGCGGTAGGTAACGCGCACGGGGCCCTCGGTGTCCGGGCCGACTCCGGTGACCTCCGCTCCGCCCCGCAGTTCGCATTCCGGGTACCGGGCCAGGGCGTCGCGCAGGACCCTCTCCAGCTCGGGCTGGTCGAACATGCTGGTCTGCGGGTAGCCGTGCAGGCCGTGCTCGGTCCGCCGGAACTCGGCCATCACCCGGTGCCGGGCGTCCAGCAGCCGCAGCCCGTTCGCCGGGCGGACCATCGCGGCGAACTCCTCCCCCACGCCCGCGGCCTGGAGGATCCTGCGCACCTCGTCGTCAATGGCGGCGGCACGCGGGAGCGGGTAAATGCCCCTGTGCCGCTCGAGGACAACGCTGCGGACTCCGCGCCGGGCCAGGAGGAGGGCGGCGGTCACGCCCACCGGCCCGGCGCCGACGATCACCACGGGTACGTCTGCCCCATTACGTTCGAAGATCATGTGCTTCGGGTCTCATTTCGCGTCCGTGACGGGGGTGCGCTGCTCGCCGAGGTCGATGCGGCCGTCCGGGGTCGCGATCGTCGCTGCGATCACGTCGCCCGGGCTGAGGTAGTGCGGGTTCTTCGCCTGGCTCTTGAAGAACGCCTTCCACTTCACGGCGGGCGGCAGCAGCGCGCCGATCTTCTCGACGGCCTTCGGCGGCGCCTTCAGGGCCGTGCCACCGGGAGTACCGGTGAGCAGCAGGTCGCCGGCGTCCAGGGTCTGGAAGCGGGCCAGCAGGGTCAGCGCCTCGGCCGGGCGGACGATCATGTCGGCCAGGGTGCGGTCCTGCCGCAGCTCACCGTTGACGCTCAGCTTCAGGCGCAGGTCCAGGAGATGAGCGAAGTCCTCCGGCTCCAGCAGGGCCAGGTACGGCCCGGTCGGCGTGAAGGTGGGGTACGACTTGCTCTCGTAGAACTGCGTCTTGGTCAGCTGTACCTCACGGGCGCTGACATCGTTCGTGATCACGAGTCCGGCGACGTACGAGGGCAGGTCCCGCTCCTCGACGACCGTGCCGACGGGCAGGGACGCGCCCATGACGAGGCCCAACTCGATCTCGTAGTCGAGGAACTTCACGTGCGCGGGGCGGACGACGGCCTCGCCGGGGCCGCTGACCGAGCCGGACGCCTTGCGGAAGAAGGCGGGCGGGATGTCGCCGGTGAAGCCGGAGTCGCGGGCGTGGCTGCGGTAGTTGACCATCTGGGCGACCACGCGGCAGGGCGTAGTGACCGGCGAGAGCGCCACCAGGTCGGCGACGGGCGTGCCCGGTTCGCCGGAGGCAGCGGCCTCGCGGACAGCCGGCCGGTCGGCCAGCAGCTCGGCGGTGGTCACGGCCTTGGTCTCGACGGGGACGGCTCGGCCGATGGGGGTCCCCCCTGCTCGAGCGGAGTCGAGAGCTTGAGGGAGGACGACCCACCAGCCGTCGGCGGTGCGCAGGACATTGGTGCTCATGTCAGTGCCTTTGTGAGGGGGATTCGCGTGCGGGGTCAGGAGTTGGCGGCTCGTCAAGGACAACGTCGTGGCGGTCGGAGAGATCGGCTACGACTCCATGACCCCGGCGGAGGACACCGCCCT
>NZ_JBEOXI010000420.1:0-4329 GCF_040296465.1 Streptomyces sp. NPDC002130 | reverse complement strand
GTCCAGCGGGCCCATGGCCATCTCGTACAGGCGCAGCGTGTCGGCTCCGTACTCGGCGCAGATCTCGTCCGGAGTGACCGCGTTCTTCAGGGACTTGCCCATCTTGCCCAGCAGCCGGGAGACCTTCTCGCCCTGGTAGTAGTAGGCGCCGTCGCGCTCCTCCACCTCGGCGGCCGGCACCGCGATGCCGCGGCTGTCGCGGTACACGTAGGCCTGGATCATGCCCTGGTTGAACAACTTGTGGAACGGCTCGGCGGACGAGACGTGCCCCAGGTCGTACAGGACCTTGGACCAGAAGCGCGCGTACAGCAGGTGCAGCACGGCGTGCTCGGCGCCGCCGACGTACAGGTCGACACCGCCGTGCGGCTGTCCCTCGCGCGGGCCCATCCAGTACTGCTCGATCTCCGGGTCGACCAGCTTCTCGGAGTTGTGCGGGTCCAGGTAGCGCAGCTCGTACCAGCAGGAACCGGCCCAGTTGGGCATGGTGTTGGTCTCGCGCCGGTAGGGGCGCGGGCCCCGTCCGTCGCCCAGGTCCAGCGTGACGTCGACCCAGTCCTCGTTGCGGGACAGCGGCGTCTCGGGCTGGGTGTCGGCGTCGTCCGGGTCGAAGGTGCGCGGCGAGTAGTCCTCGACCTCGGGCAGCTCCAGGGGCAGCATCGACTCGGGCAGCGCGTGGGCGATGCCGTCCTCGTCGTAGACGATCGGGAAGGGCTCGCCCCAGTAGCGCTGGCGGCTGAACAGCCAGTCCCGCAGCCGGAAGTTGACGGTGCCCTCGCCGACGCCCTGGGCCTCCAGCCACTCGGTGATACGTGCCTTGGCCTCGACCACGCCCAGGCCGTCCAGAATGACGCCGGTACCGGAGGAGTTCACGATCTTCGCGTCGTAGGAGGCGAAGGCGTCGTCCCACGTGGACGGGTCGGTGCCGCGGCCGTCGGTCGGCTCGACCACGCAGCGGATGGGCAGCTCGAAGGCGCGGGCGAAGGCGAAGTCACGCGTGTCGTGGGCGGGGACGGCCATGATCGCGCCGGTGCCGTAGCCCATCAGGACGTAGTCGGCGATGAAGACCGGGACCTGCTCGCCGTTGACCGGGTTGGTGGCGTACGCGCCGATGAAGACGCCGGTCTTGTCCTTGGCCTCGGCCTGGCGCTCCACGTCGGACTTCGAGGCGGCCTGGGCGCGGTAGGCGGCGACGGCCTCGCCCGGGGTCGCGTGACCGCCGGTCCAGACGTCGTGGGTGCCCTCCGGCCAGGCGGCCGGGGTGAACTTCTCCACCAGCGGGTGCTCGGGCGCCAGCACCATGTAGGTGGCACCGAACAGGGTGTCGGGGCGGGTGGTGAAGACGGTGATGCGCTCGCCGTCGATGGGGAAGTCGACGCGGGCGCCCTCGGAGCGCCCGATCCAGTTGCGCTGCTGCAGCTTGATGGCCTCGGGCCAGTCCAGCGCGTCCAGGTCCTCCAGCAGCCGGTCGGCGTAGGCCGTGATGCGCATGTTCCACTGGCGCAGCTTGGCCTTGAAGACCGGGAAGTTGCCGCGCTCGGAGCGGCCCTCGGCGGTGACCTCCTCGTTGGCCAGCACGGTGCCCAGCCCGGGGCACCAGTTGACCGGCGCGTCGGAGGCGTAGGCCAGCCGGAACTCGCCCAGGACGTCGGCCTTCTCGGCGGCGCTCAGCTCGCTCCACGCGCGCGCGTGCCCCGGTACGGGCCGCTCACCGGACTCGAACGCGGCGACCAGCTCGGCGATCGGGCGGGCCCGGCGGGCGTCGTGGTCGTACCAGGAGTTGAAGATCTGCAGGAAGATCCACTGGGTCCACTTGTAGTAGTCCGGGTCGATCGTGGCGAACGACCGGCGCTTGTCGTGGCCCAGGCCCAGCCGGCGCAGCTGGGCCTTCATGTTCTCCATGTTGGCCTCGGTGGACACGCGCGGGTGCGTGCCGGTCTGCACCGCGTACTGCTCGGCGGGCAGGCCGAAGGCGTCGAAGCCCAGGGTGTGCAGGACGTTGTGGCCGGTCATCCGCTGGAAGCGCGCGAACACGTCCGTGGCGATGTAGCCCAGGGGGTGGCCGACGTGCAGGCCCGCACCGGAGGGGTACGGGAACATGTCCATGATGAACTTCTTGGGGCGGGCGACGATCTCCCGGTCACCGGCCAGGTCGCCCTTGGGGTTGGGCGCGGCGTAGGTGCCGTCGGCGTCCCAGAAGTCCTGCCAGCGTGCCTCGATCTCGGCAGCCATGGCGGCCGTGTAGCGGTGCGGCGCCGCCACCTCGGAGGTGGCGGCGGGGTTCGTCTCGCTCATGATCCTCAAAGCTCCATCGATCGTCTCTGCCTGCGGCTGTCTGGTTCGAGAAACGAAAAATCCCCTCACACAGGAGGGGACGCCGCGCCGATGCCGGCCACTCGACTTCTCCGGTGGCCGGGACTGATCAGCGCGGCCCGCTAAGCAGAAGGCGTACGGCACGCATGGCGCTAGGGTACCGCAGGCCCTCAGCGCGCCGCGACGCGCTTTCGAGGGGCCGCCCCGCGCCCCCGAAATGCTGAATCATGGTCAATAGTTACTTCGCGTAACAGCAGCTAAGGGACATCGCATCGGCCGTATTGTCCTTTGATAACAACGCAATAACTCAAACCTCGTACTGATCGGTATGACTCCGCTTAGAGTTCGGCAGCGGGACCGCTGCTTTCCCGAACCGCTCGGAGTTGCCCCCATGAACCCTCATCGCAGTAACACCTCCCTACCCCCGGTCGCCGGGACGTGGGGAGGCAAGTCGTGAACCCCTACGACTCCACGGCAGACGACTCGTTCGCCGAGTTCCTCAACTTCGGTGCGGGCGTGCTGTCCCTCGTGTGTCTGACGTGCTCGGTGATCTGGGGGCTGGTCGCCCAGGACCGGGTCCTCCTCGACGCCCGCCGCCGCATCCTGGCGCAGGCCGTGCACCGGACCACGGCCGTCGCCTCGATCGTCTTCCTGCTGGTGCACATCGGCGTGAAGCTGGCGCTGTCCCACACCTCGTGGATCGCGGCGGTGATCCCCTTCGGGCTGGTGTTCACCGACGAGGAGCTGGTCGGGGGCAGGTCGTTCCTGATCGGCCTGGGCACCCTGGCAGGCATGCTCATGATCTTCGTGGGCATCACCGGCGTGCTGCGCAACCGCTTCGCGTCCCCCGCGCCCGTCGCGGCCCGCTGGCGGGCGATGCACATGCTGGCCTACCCGGCCTGGTGCGCCGCCCTGGTCCACGGCCTCTACGCGGGTCGCTCGGCCAAGCCGATCTTCGTCATCCTGTACTGCCTGTCCCTGGTCGGCGTCGCCGGAGCGCTCGCCCTGCGCGCGGCTCCGCGCCAGGTCAAGCGCCAGGTCGCCGACAAGATCGCCTCGATGATCGGACCCGGCGACGGCCAGGGCCGCAGGGATCTGGAGGAGAGCAGGGCCCGGGCGGGCGGCGGCTTCGCACTCCCCGGCCAGGGGGGCCGGGGAGCATCCGGGCGCACCGCGGCGTCCCCGTCGGGGCCGCTGTACGAGAAGGCGGAACGCCCTGCGGCCAAGGAACCGGCGAACGGCTTCGCCGCCGCCTACCGGGCCGTCTCGGGCCCGCCCCAGGGCCAGCAGCCCTTCGCGCCCGGGCCGACCACCAGCATGCAGTTGCCGCTGGACCTGCAGCCCACCGAGACCATCCCGACCGTGGACGGCCCCTCCAGCACCTCGGGCAACTGGCCGATCCCGTCCCCGCCCCCGGTCGGCGAGGCCCCGCCGTCCGCCTACGACCCGCTGCAGGACACGGGCTTCAACATCCCGCCCTACGACCCTCTTCAGGACACCGGACAAAGCATCCCGGCCTACGGCAATCCAGGCACCGCCGGTTACGGATCGAGTGACGTGTACGACACGGGTGAGACGAACGCCGCCTTCGACACGTACTACCCGAACGACACGTACAACAGCGGTCCCGCCACTGACACAAATCCCGGTGCGTCCTACGACTTGGACGCACCGGGATCGGGCGAACCTTGGAACACGCCTTCCGGAGGCTTTAAGTGAACGAGGCCCTGCCCGACGTACCCGAAGTCCGCGTGGTCGGTCTTCCCCAGCTCACGTCGGGCTTCGACCTTGTCGATCGGCTCGATCTGCCCATGCACCTCAAGGTGCACGGGCCGCTCGAGCCGATGGGCGGTGAGCAGCTCGCGCAGCTCGCCGAACGCATCAACCTGAAGGGCCGCGGCGGCGCGGGCTTCCCCTTCCACAAGAAGCTGCGCTCGGTCGCCGAGGCGGCGATCAAGCGCGGCGTCCGGCCGGTCGTCGTGGTGAACGGCAGTGAGGACGAGCCGGCCTGCCGCAAGG
>NZ_JBEOXI010000419.1:0-4352 GCF_040296465.1 Streptomyces sp. NPDC002130 | reverse complement strand
GGGATCTGTGCGCACGCCCCGCCTGGATCCGCGGCATCGACCACCGCATCGAGGCCCACGCCCTGGGCGTGCGCGACCTGACCGACTCGCCCTCGACCCGCCTGGCCGCCGAGCGGGCCGGAGCCTTCGAGCGGCCCGTCGACACCGCTGAATTGCACGCGCCCTTCACCGCGCAGGAGATCGTCCTGCGCAAGGCCCTCCGGCTGGGCGACGACGTGGACGTGAACCCCTCCGGCGGGGCGCTCGCCGCCCACCCGATCATGGCCGCCGGCCTCATCCGCATCGGCGAGGCCGCAGCCCGCATCCACCGCGGCGCGTCCGACCGTGCCCTCGCCCACGCCACCTCCGGCCCCTGCCTCCAGCAGAACCTGGTCGCCGTACTCGAAGGGGAACCCCGATGAGCAAGGAGCCCGTGGCCGTCGTCGGCATCGGCCAGACCAGGCACGTCGCGGCACGGCGGGACGTGTCCCTCGCGGGACTGGTCCGGGAGGCGGCGCAACGCGCCCTCCAGGATGCCGAGTTGTCCTGGGCCGACATCGACGCCGTCGTCATCGGCAAGGCGCCCGACTTCTTCGAGGGCGTCATGATGCCGGAGCTCTACCTCGCCGACGCACTCGGCGCCGTCGGCAAACCCATGCTCCGCGTGCACACCGCCGGCTCCGTCGGTGGCTCCACCGCGCTCGTCGCGGCAAACCTCGTCGCGGCCCGCGTCCACGGCACGGTCCTCACCCTCGCCTTCGAAAAGCAGTCCGAGTCGAACGCCATGTGGGGGCTGTCCCTGCCCATCCCCTTCCAGCAGCCCCTCCTGGCGGGGGCCGGAGGCTTCTTCGCACCGCACATCCGCGCCTACATGCGCCGCAGCGGTGCCCCCGAGATGATCGGCGCCCTCGTCGCCTACAAGGACCGCCGCAACGCGCTGAAGAACCCCTACGCCCACCTGCACGAACACGACATCACCCTCGACAGGGTGATGGCCTCGCCCATGCTGTGGGACCCGATCCGCTACTCGGAGACCTGCCCCTCCTCCGACGGAGCCTGCGCCATGATCCTCACCGACCGCGCCGGAGCCGCCCGGGCCCCGCGACCGCCCGCCTGGATGCTGGGCGGTGCGATGCGCAGCGAACCGACCCTCTTCGCCGGCAAGGACTTCGTCTCCCCGCAAGCCGGGCAGGACTGCGCCGCCGACGTCTACCGGCAGGCCGGGATCACCGACCCCCGCCGCGAGATCGACGGCGCCGAGATCTACGTGCCGTTCTCCTGGTACGAGCCCATGTGGCTGGAGAACCTCGGCTTCGCCGGCGAGGGCGAGGGCTGGAAGCTCACCGAGGCGGGCGTGACCGAACTGGACGGGGACCTGCCCGTCAACATGTCGGGCGGTGTGCTGTCCACCAACCCCATCGGGGCTTCCGGCATGATCCGCTTCGCGGAAGCGGCGCTCCAGGTGCGGGGGCAGGCCGGAGAACACCAGGTGGACGGGGCGCGCAGGGTCCTCGGACACGCCTACGGCGGCGGATCGCAGTTCTTCTCGATGTGGCTCGTGGGCGACCGGCCCCCGGACTCCTGAAAGGTCCCCCTCACGTGCCCTGTTGGCCGTGGGACACGATCGCTAGGCTGGCCGCGGACGACGAACCGGGAGGAGCACGGACGTGGCCGAGACCACCACCCAGCAGCGCCCGCTCACAGGCTGGGACAAGCCGGAGCTTGACCTCACAGACGCACAGTGGCAGTCCAGCAGCCGAGGGCGGGGGGATGTCCAGATCGCCTTCGTGGAGGGCTTCATCGCCATGCGCAACAGTGCCCGCCCGGAGAGCCCCTCGCTGATCTTCACGCCCGCCGAGTGGGGCGCGTTCGTGTCGGGAGCGCGGGAGGGGGAGTTCGACCTCACCTGAGGACGGGGCGCAGCGTTCCGGACGGCCGGGGCCCCAGGGCCGATCCGGGGGTGTTCCGTCCGCTTTTCCGGACACGCGACCGGAGGTTTCTTCCCGGAGCCACCGCCTGAGTCAGGCTGGCCCCGGGAGGGGACGGCCGGATCCCGGAGGTGGCGAACCCATGAGCACCCTGCCCGTCGTCGCGGCGGTCGACGGTTCGGACGCCAGCCTGCGCGCCCTGGAGTGGGCCGTCGATGCCGCCCGCCGGCGCGCGGCACCCCTGCGTGTGGCGCACGTCCGCCAGTACGCCCACTGGGCACGGTCCGACGTGCTCGCCGCCCTGCGCGCGGACCCGCAGGACGACCCCGTTCTCGACCGGGTCCGCGCCCACCTGGAGGGGCGCGCCGATCAGCCGGACACGGAGTACGTCGGCTTGGAGGGCGCGGCCGGCGCGGTCCTGCCCGGACTGGGGGCCACGGCCCAGCTGCTGGTCCTCGGCTCTCGCGGCCGCGGCGGCTTCGCCAGTCTGCTGCTCGGCTCCACCGGCATGGCCGCCGCCCGCGACGCCGAGTGCCCCGTCGTCGTGGTGCCCCGGCCCGGACGCGAGGTCGACGGCGATGCACCGGGGGGTCCCGGCACGCGCGTGGTCGTCGGCCTGAAGGTGGACGGCCCCGACGAGGCCACACTCGAGTTCGCCTTCGCCGAGGCCGCTCGGTGCGGTGCCCGGCTCCAGGCGGTCGCCGCCTACCCCTGGCCCGCGCAGCCCTGGATGATGCCCGGGGAGATGCCGCCGCCGATCGTCGACCAGGACGTCATCGAGGACGAGACCAGGGTCCTCGCCGACGGCTTTCTCGCTCCGTACCGCGAGCGGCACCCGGAGGTCGCGATCGAGGTGGTTCCGGAGGCGGGCGACGCCGCGGGTCACCTCGTCGCGGCCTCCCGGGACGCCGACCTCGTCGTCGTGGGCCGCCACCGGCGGCGTCTGCTCTCACCCGTCCGCATGATGGGCTCGGTCACCCACGCCGTCCTGCTGCACGCCGTGAGCCCGGTCGCCGTGGTGCCGCCGTCACCCTCGGAGGACTGACCCCGCCGTAATGGATAGGGTCGGGCCTATCATTAGCCGCATGCGGGAACCGATCAGCAGGGACGCCCGGCTCGCCCTGGACCTGGCCCTCACCATCCGCCACGACGGGAGCGGCGGCGTCGCCGACGACCTGACCGACCCGGCAGGCCTGACCGCGTGGGTCCGGGCCCACCCCGAAGCGCTGTCGGCCGGTGCTCACAACCGACCCGACGACCAGGGCGCGGCGCCGCACCCCGACGACAGCGACCGTCACGCTGCCGGATTCACCGCCGACGCCGCGCAGCTCACCGCCGTGCGCGCGTTGCGGGCCGCCGTCCGCGCGCTCTTCGCCCGGGCCGTGCACCCCGACGAGCCGAGCCCCGCGGACGCGGCCCGCCTCATGCCCCTGCCGGAAGCGGTGCGGCACCTGAACGAGGCGGCCGCCCGCACCCCCACCATGCCGGCCCTCGACTGGCCCGAGGGCGCCGTCCCGGTCGTCCACCGAAGGCCCGTCGATGCCGGTGACGACCTGACCGCGGCGCTCGCACACGCCGTGATCGCGTTCCTCGCGAGCCCCGACCGTGACCGGCTGCGGGCCTGCCACGCGCCGCGCTGCGTGCGGTACTTCCTCAAGGAGCACCCGCGCCAGGAGTGGTGCGAGCCCTCCTGCGGCAACCGTGCCCGCGTGGCCCGCCACCACCAGCGGCACAAGGCGACGGCCCGGACCGGCCGCGACCCGCCCGAGTGGTCCGACACCACTTCCGGCACCGGGCGACAACCCGGCCACCCGGTCCGCCGCCCACCCCGCACTTCGCAGGCCGGGGCACGTACCATGGGCGACATGTCGTTCCTCCGCCGCCGCAGCGCCACTCCCGCCGGGCCCGACTTCGACGTACTGGCCATGGACCCGGGCGACTGGCCCGGCAACCTCGGTGCGGGACTGCTGCCCGCGCCCGACGGCACCTGCCAGGGCGTCTTCCTGCGCTACGACCTGTTCGGCGGCCGCGGCCCCGCGATGATCATCGGCAATCTGCCGGAGGGCTCCCCGGCCCGTGAGGTCCCCGAGGGTGAGGTCCCCTTCGAGGTGGCCCAGCTGCTGCTGGCACTGGAGAACGACGAGGAGGTCACCGTCGTCAGCACCGAGGACGTACCGGTGATGCAGGGCGACAACCTTCTGATCGTGCGCCGCGTCAAGCTCTCCGAGAGCCGGATCTCCTGCGTGCAGTTCGACCGCAGCGACAACGTCCTCGTGACCATCGCCGCCTGGGACCGCCCCATCACGGACGACCTCTACGCCCTCCTCAAACCGCTGCCCGCGGAGCTCTTCCAGCAGGGCTGAGCCGAACCGCCGCACACGAAGGGGGCGCGGGTAAACGCGGCCGGGGTTGATGGGGGCGCTACGGGGCCGGCCGGCGGGGAGC
>NZ_JBEOXI010000418.1:0-4409 GCF_040296465.1 Streptomyces sp. NPDC002130 | reverse complement strand
GCAACGTCTTGACCGCTCGCACTCCACGCTGAGCGAAAACGTCCTCGAGTTGATCGAGGTCGAGCGAAGACGAACCCGGCCGCGGCGACGGTACGGCGGCCCGGCTGGAGCCGCACGAGATCGCACTGCTGGGGGAAGGCCCGCGGGCCGCCGTCACCGTCGCCGTGCTGGACCTGTATCTGCGGGGACTGGTGGAGGCCGACCTGCCCGGGACGATCCGGGCGGGTGTCGCGGACGTCGTGGAGGCGGGGCGGCCGCCCTCCCCCCTGGCGGCCGCGGTGCACGCCTGCCTGCGCGCGCCCGCGGCTCCCAAGGCCTTGGTGAAGGATCCGGACATCCGGCTCGCCGTGGCCGTCATGCGCATCCCGCTCGCGGAGGCGGGCCTGCTGCGCTGTCCCCTGCTCGGCCCCACTCGCGCTGCCCGCCGCCACATCCGGGACCTGCGGCTCGTTCACCCCCTGCTGGCGAGCCGGCACGGCCTGACCGACCGCGAACGGCTGCTGCTGGTCGCCCTGCACCGTGAGGCCGCCCTGCGGCTGCTGGCGCCGCGCTTCGCCCTGCGGGCGGGTCTGGTCCGCCGGGCCGAGGTGGGCGGCAAGAGCCTCCTCAAGAACTCACCGCGCGGCAGGGGTGGCGGGGGCGGGGGTTACCACTACTGCGGTGGAGGCGGGGGCGGCTGCGGAGGCGGCGGGAGCTGACCCCGGGCGGGAGTGAGCGGGCACTCGCGGAGACGCGGCACGGACATGCCCGAGGGGCGGTCCGTCCCACGGACGGGCCGCCCCTCTCCTCCCCTGTGCGTCAGACCTTCAGCGTCCTGATCGAGGTCGGCGCATGGCCGGGCTCGGTGGCGATCTCCTCGAACTCCACGACGTCGCCGATGTCGTTGGTCGTCGACATGGAGATGTTGGTGACGCGCTCCAGGATCGCCTCGACGACGACCGGGACCCGGTACTCCGCGGCCAGCTTCTTGGCCTGCTCGAACGCGTCGCCCAGCTCGGCGGGGTCGGTGACGCGGATCGCCTTGCAGCCGAGGCCCTCGGCGACCTTGACGTGGTCGACGCCGTAGACGCCGAGCTCGGGCGAGTTGAGGTTCTCGAACTCCAGGTTGACCTGGAAGTCGATCTCGAACGCCCGCTGCGCCTGACGGATCAGGCCCAGGTAGGAGTTGTTCACCAGGACGTGGACGTACGGGATCCTGTGCTGCGCGCCGACGGCCAGCTCCTCCAGCATGAACTGGAAGTCGTAGTCGCCGGAGAGGGCGACGACGGACGCCTCCGGGTCGGCCTTGGCCACGCCGAGCGCGGCCGGGATGGTCCAGCCGAGCGGGCCGGCCTGGCCGCAGTTGATCCAGTGGCGGGGCCGGTAGACGTGCAGCATCTGCGCACCGGCGATCTGCGAGAGGCCGATGGTGGAGACGTACCGGGTCTCCGGACCGAAGGCCTTGTTCATCTCCTCGTAGACGCGCTGCGGCTTGATCGGGATGTCGTCGAAGTGCGTACGGCGCTGGAGGGTCGCCTTGCGCGCCTGCGCTGTCTCGGCCCACGCGGAGCGGTCGGGCAGCGTGCCGGCCGCCTTCAGCTCGCGGGCGACGTCGACGAACAGCTCCAGGGCGGCCTTGGCGTCGGAGGCGATGCCGTAGTCCGGGGCGAAGATTCTGCCGATCTGGGTGGGCTCGATGTCGACGTGGACGAACTTTCGCCCGGCCGTGTAGACGTCGAGTTTGCCGGTGTGGCGGTTGGCCCAGCGGTTGCCGATGCCGAGGACGAAGTCGGACTCCAGGAAGGTGGCGTTGCCGTAGCGGTGCGAGGTCTGCAGACCGACCATGCCGGCGTTCAGCTCGTGGTCGTCGGGCAGGACGCCCCAGCCCATCAGGGTCGGGACGACCGGGGTGCCGGTCAGCTCGGCCAACTCGACGAGGAGTTCGGCGGCGTCGGCGTTGATGATGCCACCGCCCGCGACGATCAGCGGCCGCTCGGACGCGTTCAGCATCCCGATCGCCTTCTCGATCTGGGCGCGGGTCGCGGCGGGCTTGTAGACCGGGAGCGACTCGTAGGTCTCCGGGTCGAACTCGATCTCCGTCAGCTGGACGTCGATCGGCAGGTCGATGAGGACCGGGCCGGGGCGGCCGGAGCGCATCAGGTGGAAGGCCTGCTGGAAGACGCCCGGGACCTGCGCGGCCTCCAGCACGGTGACGGCCATCTTGGTGACCGGCTTGGCGATGGAGGCGATGTCGACGGCCTGGAAGTCCTCCTTGTGGATCACGGGGGTGGGGGCCTGGCCCGTGATGCACAGGATCGGGATGGAGTCGCCGGTCGCGGAGTACAGTCCCGTGATCATGTCGGTGCCGGCCGGGCCCGAAGTGCCGATGCAGACGCCGATGTTGCCCGGGTGGGTGCGGGTGTAGCCCTCGGCCATGTGCGAGGCGCCCTCGACGTGCCGGGCGAGGGTGTGGGCGATGCCGCCCGAGGCTTTGAGCGCCGCGTAGAACGGGTTGATCGCCGCGCCGGGGACACCGAACGCGTCGGCGACACCCTCACGCTTGAGGATCTCAACTGCCGCGCGGGCAGCGGTCATTCGAGCCATCGAGTACTCCTGCTTCGGCTGTCGGATTCGCACTCCCGTCGCGCCCCGCGGTGAGCTCTTCCGTATTGTGGAAAATGTTTTCTACGATCTGGAATGAATGTATGTGGGGCGGGCGAAGAGCGTCAAGAGACGGAAAGCGCCGGACAGGGCGGGGGCCCAGGGAGCACGATGGGCACGCTGTCCCGATACGACACGGTTCTGGAGTGGCCATGGCCGAGACCGTCGCGGTGCGCTGCCCGGCCTGCCGCCGCGAGCACCGCTACACCGCACCGGCGTACCCGTGCGCGTGCGGTGCGCCGGTCGCCCCGCGACTGGACCGGGACGGTACGGCGGCGCCCGTCTCGCACCGGGTCTGGCAGGACGACTGGGTGACGGTGCGGTGCGGCTCCTGCGGGCGACGCGGCGAGTGGCCGCGCCCGGAGGTGGGGTGTCCGTGCGGGGTGGTGCTGCGGGTGGCGGTGGTGGAGGACGGGCAGGGTGCTGCCGCTCGGGACGGCGCACCCGGTGCGGACGTCACGCCCCCGGAGGCGGCGACGGTCCGGCGCGCCGCCCCGGCCGCCCGGCCCCCCTTCCTCTCCGTCACGATCCGTACCGCGCGCGACGCCGTCACGGCCACCGCCCTGTACCTGCGCTGGCTCGGCTACCGGGGTGTGCGCAGGGCGGACCAGCGTCCGCCCTCCGGCATCGGCCTCGCCGCCCGCGGCGTCGTCGCGCAGGTGGACCCTGCCGTGCGCCCGGCGACCCTCAGGGACGTCGAATGTCTGTGGCTGACCGCCATGACGGAGTCCGCGGACTGCCTCTACTTCTCGCTCGCGGGGTACGCGGACGACGCCCGGGCCCGCGCCGACGCCCTGGGCGTCGCCTTGTTCGTCCTCGACCTCACCGGCACGCCGAGGCCGCTGAACGCCCCGGCCCACGCCCTGGCCACCACCGGCGCCGGTACCGGGAACCGGACCCCCTGACCACCCCCGCGCACCGCATACTCACCGCATGCGTATTCGCCCCGCCACGCCCTCCGAACTCCCCGCCCTCCAGGACGTCGAACGTGCCGCCGGCGCCCCCTTCCGCGACCTCGGCATGCCGGAGATCGCCGACGACGAGCCGCCCACGCTCGACGTCCTGGAGCACTACCGCAGGGCGGGCCGCTGCTGGATGGCGGCGGACGAGCGGGGCCGGCCGGCGGCCTACCTCCTCGCCGAACCCGTCGACGGTTCCCTGCACATCGAGCAGGTCTCGGTCCACCCACGCGCCGCGCGCCGGGGCGTGGGCCGCGCCCTGCTGGACCACGCCGCCGACCACGCCCGCGAGGAGGGCCTGACGGCCCTGACGCTGACCACCTTCACGGAGGTGCCGTGGAACGCCCCCTACTACGCCCGCCTCGGCTTCCGGCCGCTCCCCGAGGCGGACCTCACGCCCGGCCTGCGCGCGATCCGCGCGACGGAAGCCGAACTCGGCCTGGACCGCTGGCCACGGGTGTGCATGCGCAAGCCGCTGTGAGCGGAGCGGCCGGGCTCTGCCCTCAGCCGCCTGCGAACCTCTCCCGCAGCTCCACCTTGCGGACCTTCCCGGAGACCGTCATCGGGAAGGAGTCGAGGATCCGCATCCGGCTCGGGAGCTTGTAGTGCGCCAGCCGCCCCTCGCAGAAGGCACGGAGCTCCTCCAGTGTCGGCGGGTCGTCCGGGTCGCGCGCGATGACGCAGGCCAGGACCTCCTCGCCGTAGCGCTCGTCGGGGCCGTGGAGTGCGACCCGAGCCTACGGACGTACACGTACACCGGCCGTGACCGCCGACCCGTCGGAATCGTCGGGGACGGTACGTTCGTCACCG
>NZ_JBEOXI010000417.1:0-4427 GCF_040296465.1 Streptomyces sp. NPDC002130 | reverse complement strand
CGGGACGCCCCCGAGACGGACCCCCCGCCTCGGGCCCGCCCCGCGCGGCCACGACCGTGGAGTCCAGCCCGAGTTCCTCCGCTGTGCGGCCCATCTGCCGCCAGGCGCGCATACCGCCGATCCGCAGCGCGGACTGCAGCGCGTCCAGGCTGCGTCCCTCCAGGGCCTCGCCCCGCCCGAGTTCGTAGTACGTCGCCGCGATCGCGCCCCCGTCGTCACGCGGGTCGGCGATGTGGTCGACGAACAGCGTCAGCGCCTGCACCACCCCGGACCGCAGGTTCTGGCCGTACGCGCCGTCGGCGGGCCGGGCGTACTCGGGGACCTGGCGGCGGACCTCCTCCTCCACCTCGTCGGCGACGGCTGCCAGATTGGCCCGCAGCAGCTCCGCCAGCTCGGGCGGGACCTGCGGCGCGGTGGGGCGGTCCGGCACGCCGTGCGGGGTGGGCACAGCCATCACGGGCACTCCTTTCGACCGGAAGCGGCTCACCCGCGGGCTGGTGCCTGTGGGACGAGTGGGGAGTCCTGGGTTGGACGGACGACCCCTCCGCTCCGTTCCGTGCCCCGACGGCACCCCCGTCACTCGGGCACACCCAGCGCACGGGCGAGGACCGGCCACGAGGCGGTGAACTCCGGCTTCCAGTGCGCCCAGTCGTGCCCGCCGCCCCCGTGGAAGTGCGTGGTGGCCCGGATGCCCATGAGGGCCAGCGTGCGGGCGAAGCCCTGGGCCGAGGGCCACAGGGCGCTCTCCAGTATCCCGGGCAGCGGGTCGCCGCCGTTGCCGACTCCGCTGCCCTGCGACACGTACAGCGCCGTGCCGCGCAGACCGGTGGCGCGGGCACGCGGGTTGAAGTCCCGCCAGGTCAGGAGGTTCAGCAGCGGATTGCCCCACAGGGACGCGGCCGGCAGGTTCTCGCGAGCCACGATCGCGTCCATGAGGGCCGGAACACCGGGGGCCGTGGTGTCGAGGATGCCGCTGTAGGAGGCCGCCGCCGTGAACACCCCGGGATGGCGGGCCGCGTGGGCCATGGCGCCGTAGCCGCCGGTGGAGACCCCGGCGACCGCCCGCACGCCGGAGGCCCGGTAGTCCCGGGCGAGCAGCGCCGGCACCTCCTTCACCTGGAACGTCTCGTAATCCGGGCCGTCGCGCCAGACGCTCGGAATGCCGGTGGGGCCGGCGTCCGGCATCGCCACGATCAGGTCGCGGCCCGCGGTGAACGCCTCGATGTCCGTCTCGCGGGTCCAGGACGTGTAGTCGTCGTGGGCGCCGTGCAGCAGGTACAGCACCGGGTACCTCTTCTCCGGGCGCGTACCGAAATCGGACGGCAGGATCAGCCGCACCGGTGCGCTGCGGCCGAGCGCGGCGGAGGGCACGGACACGTCCAGCGTGCGGGGTCCCACCCGGGTGGCCGCGCGGGCCGGGGCAGTGCCGGCCACGGTGCCGAACAGCACGGCGAGACCGGCGGCGGCCGCCGCTTTGGCGACGGCGCGCCGGGACGTTCCGGCAGCGGGCTTCTGCGGCAGGTGGGGCATGACGGCTCCTCGGGTTCCATGTCAGGGGGACGGCTCGGCGAGCGTCCGGCTCAGATGGGCGGCGATCTCGTCGACGTGCGGCGGATCGAGCAGCGACAGGTGGTGACCGGACACCGGCACCACCTGAAGGCGCGGGCACACCTCGTCCCAGCCCAGCGCCGGGTCGTCCCGCTCGTACGCCGGGTCGCGCACGGTGTGCGGGGCGGGCTCGGTGGCCCGGTAGAGGAGCACGGGCCCGTCATGGGTGGCGGGGGTGTGCGACTCGCCGATGCCCATGTCCAGATAGGAGGCCCGTTGGTGCTCCAGCGCCGCCGGCGGCACGTCGGCGGCCTCACGCAGGGCCCGCAGCACGGTGTCGATCCGGGCGGCGTCGTCCTCGACGGCCACCAGTTCGTCGTACGGCAACTCCAGGCGCACGCCGTGGACGTCGGCGACGTGCCGGGCGAAGCCCTCGAAGTGCGCCCGGACCCGGTCGGACCGTGTCAGGCCCGGGCGGGGCAGGGGCCGTACGGAGTCGATGAGGACCACCAGCCGCACCTCCCGTCCTGCGGCGGTCAGTTGCCGCGCGGTCTCCTGGGCGACGAATCCGCCGAAGGACCAACCGCCCAGCAGCAAGGAGCCGTCGGGGTGGACGGTGTTGATCGCCTCGGCGTAGCGCCGCGCCTTCTCGGGCACCGTCCGGGCCTCCTCGATCCGCTCCAGCCCGTACACCGGCTGGTCGTCGCCGAGGCGTTCGGTGAGCGTCCGGTAGACGCCGACCGGGCCGCCGGCGGCATGGACGAGGAACAGCGGGGGCCGCGAGCCCGTGGCACGCAGCGGCCGCACCGGCGTGTCGCGGCGGGGGAGAGCACGCTCGATGCGGGTGGCCGCGTCCTCGACGGTGACGGCGGCGAAGAGGTCGCGCAGGGGCAGTTCGATGCCGAACTCGCGCTCCACCGCCGTGCGGACCCGGACGGCCATCAGCGAGTCCAGCCCGAGGTCGGTCCACGCGGTGGCCGGAGCGATACGGGCGGGGGAGTGGCCGGTGACGGTGGCGATGTGACGGGTCAGGCGGGCCAGGACCGAGGAGGGTTCGGTCACTGCGCCGGGAGGAGCCGCGGGCGGCTGCGGGGTGGGGTGCGCCACCCGGCCGTCCGTCCACCAGTGCCGTGTGTGCCGCCACCGGGGCAAGGGCAGGTCGATGACCCGTCCCGGCGGCACCGGAAGCCGTTGTCCCGCCGTGTACAGGGCGCCCAGCTGCCCGGCGAACGCCTCCGACCCGTCGGCGTCCCGGCGCAGGGTGGCCAGGGCGAGGGCGCCGGGCACGGTGTCGGCTACCGCCCCCGTCAGCACCGGGTGGGGGGAGATCTCGACGAAGGCGGTGTGGCCTTCGGCGGCGGCCGACGCAAGGGCCCGGTCCAGCCGTACGGGCCTGCGCAGGTTGGCCGCCCAGTGCGCGGCGTCGAAGAGGCAGTCTCCACGCGGGTCGTCGAGGACCGTGGAGTGGACCGGGACACGTGGCCGTCGCCCCCGGATGCCGGACAGCGCCTCCACCAGCTCCGGCAGCAGCCCCTCCACCTGCGGTGAGTGCCCGGCGCCGACGACCCGCATGGCCCTGGCGGCCCGGCCCTGCCCCTCCAGCCGGCGCACGAGCCGGGCCACCGCCGCCTCCTCACCCGTGACGACCTTCTGCCGGGGAGAGGAGTGCACGGCGACATGCACATCCGGGAAGTCCTGTTCAAAAGAGCCCAGTTCGGTGTCGTCCAGGTCCACCACGGCCATCGCGCCGCCTCGCAGTCCGCTCAGGAGCCGGGCCCGTACGGCGATGACACGCGCCCCGTCCGTCACGTCCAGCGCGCCCGCGCATACGGCGGCCGCCACCTCGCCCATGGAGTGGCCGATCACGGCGGCGGGCTCGACCCCGTGGGACCGCCACAGCTCGGCGAGCGCCAACTGCAGCCCGAACAGCACCGGTTGGGCGACCTCCAGACGGTCCAGACCCTCACCCGAGGACAGCCTGTCGTACAGGGACAGGCCGCACTCCGGCGCGAGCTGCGGGTCGAGTTTCTCGACGGCGGCGGCGAAGGCGGGTTCCTCGGCGAGCAGCCGGCGCCCCATGCCGGGCCACTGGCTGCCGTATCCGGAGAAGACCCACACCGTGCCCCGCCCGACGCGGTCGCGGTCACCGGTCGTCACCCGTGCGTCCGGGCGCCCGGCCGCCAACGCGTCCAGGGCGTCGGCCAGTTCGGCACCGTCGCTGGCGACCACCGCGGCGCGCACGGGACCTCGGCCGGTGCGCCCGGCCAGGGTCCGGGCCACGTCGGCGGGGCGTGCGGGGCTGTCGCGCAGGCGGCCCGCGAGCCGGCCCGCCGTGTCGCGGAGGCGCTCGGCGTCGAGGTCGGAGAGCAGGTGCAGACGGGCGGCCGGTTCGTCGGCCGGCGGCACCCCGGACGCCGCCTCCTCCAGCACCACATGGGCGTTGGTGCCGCCGAAGCCGAACCCGGAGACCCCCGCGAGGGCGGTGCCGCCGTAACGGGGCCAGGGCTCCGGCTCGGTCACCACCCGCAGCCGGGGATCGGTGAGGGAAGCACCCTGCTCGCAGTGCAGGGACGGCGGGATGCTGTCGTGGTGCAGGGCCAGCACGGTCTTCACCAGGCCCGCGACGCCCGCCGCGGACTCCAGGTGGCCGAGGTTGCCCTTGGCGGACCCCAGCAGCAGCGGCTGGTCGGGGTCGCGCCCCGCGCCGAGGACCGCGCCGAGCGCCCCCGCCTCGATCGGGTCGCCCAGCGGGGTGCCGGTGCCGTGTGCCTCCACGTAGTCGACGTGCTCCGCGGCGAGTCCGGCCTGTGCGTACGCCCGCTCCAGCAACGCCTGCTGGGCGGCCGGATTGGGCGCCATGAGGCCGTTCGAGCGGCCGT
>NZ_JBEOXI010000416.1:0-4433 GCF_040296465.1 Streptomyces sp. NPDC002130 | reverse complement strand
GCCCGTCCCCGCGCCTCCCCGCAACCCACTCCGCTCCCTTCCCACCCGATCTTTTAACGCCTCGGGCCGCTTGCCCGCCCCCCACGTCCCCCCCCCCACGCCCCCTATCCATGCGCGACGCCCCCTGTCCATGTCGCGCCGCGGCCTAGCCCCGTACGACGCCGAACCGGATGTCGTACGACGACCCCGGGTGCATGACCCGCAGCATCCGCTCCCCCTCGGTGGTGACCTCGTCCTGCCGCGCGCGGGTGAGGCGGTCGAAGGGCTCGATCACGAGCGCGTCCTCCGTCAGCCGCCACAGCCCCGCGAGGAAGCCGTCGACGAGGAGCGTGCAGTAGGCCATGTTGCCCTTCCACGAGCGGCCACGGTGCTCGGGCGGGATCACTCGGCTGCGGTCGGCGTGCGAGAGCAGCAGGTTGTCGAACTCCGGGAGGAACCGCGGCGGTGCCGGGGTGTCCGGGTCGGGGCGGGGGGCGTCCGGGAGGTCGAAGAGTTCGACGCCGTTGTCGTCCCGGAAGGTCAGGAGCTGCGGGCGGAGGCGTTCGAAGGCGTCGCGCAGGCGGGTCATGCCGGCCCAGGTCTGCATGTCCTTCACCGAGGCCGGGCCGAAGGCGGCGAGATAGCGCAGGACGACCGCGTCGGGCGTCGGGGCGGGCTGTGCGGGCCGGCCGAGCCAGTGTTCGGCGGTGGTGAGACTGACCTGCCCGCTCCGTCCCCACAGGCCGCGAGGCGTCACCTGCACCAGCGGCAGGCGGCAGCGGGCGGCGACGGCCAGGGCCTGCGGATCGGCGTCGGGCCACTCCTTGAGCAGGGCCTCGCGCAGTTGCCCCATGGTGCGGGGCTCGGTCTCGACGAGGTCGCGGGCGAGCCCGGCCAGGCGGTCCAGGTCGACGCCGACGAGTCCCTTGCGGAAGGTGACGAGCTCCCGGTCGCGGGCGGGCTGCACCAGCGGCCTCAGGGTGAGGCAGTCGTCCGCGGTGTGGGTGTGGATCGTGGAGCGCATCGTGACGATCCGGACGGCCTCGCGGTCGGCCATCAGCCGGGACAACGCCTCGGGGGCGAACCCGTCGAGCCGGGCGGCGAGCGCGTAGTACGGCGGTTTGACGTTCTGCGCCTGGAGCCCGAGCAGGTGCTCGACGGCCGCCGCGACGGAGAGCCGGGCGGGGCGCAGGAGCAACTGCCGGTCGAGGGTCGCGCGGTTGAGGGCACGCGCGTCGAGCAGGGGTGCCGTGCCGGTGACGCTCCGCTTGGTGTTCGTCATGTGAGGCACGGTAGCGGGACTTGCGGACAGCTTCTGGCCGCAACCACCGGCCCGGCCAGCTGGGGCTCCCGTTCTATCCTCACGGTGACGCCACGCTGGTCACCGAGCCGGTCAGCCCCGGCTCAGCCCCAGCCGCCCGGCGCGGACCCCGGCCTGGAAGCGGGAGGACGCGTCGAGGCCGTCGAGCAGCTCCGCGACCCGGCGGCGGTAGGTGCGCAGTGACATGCCCAGCTCCCGCGCGGCCGTCTCGTCGGTGACACCCGAGCCCAGGGTGCGCAGGACCTGGGCGGTCCGGTCGTCGATGCGGGGGCGTTCGGGGTCGAGGACTGCGGTCAGGTCGGCGGCGCTTTCCCAGGCGGCTTCGAACAGCGCACAGGCGCCGCCGATCAGGGCCGGTGAGGAGCTCATGGTGTAGGTGCGCGGGCCGGAGGCGGCCGGGCTGGAGGGCGCCGGGCCGGTCAGGATCATGGTCCGCCGGTCGATGACCACGATCCCCTGCGGAAGCGGGGCGGCGGCGATCCGCACGTGGAAGCCATGAGCGGCCATCTCCCGCAGCGCGTCCCGGTCGCGCGCGTCAATCAGGGCCGCGGCGCTGTAGAGCTTGCGTCCACGAGGCGCTCCGCCCCGGCGCATCTGCCGGCGCGCGGCCTCTCGCGCACCGGGCCAGGTGTCGAGGTCGTGGGCGACATGGAGCCACTCCGCGTCGTCCGACTCCGCCAACGGCTTCATCCGAGCCCAGAACTCGACCTCACCGCGCAGCTCCATGACCTGTGGCATACGTCCATTGTGCCGATGGCAGCAACATGCCACGGGCTGGGCCCGGCGTCATGGGCGGTGCAGGCTGACGTCCATGAGCAGCCGAACCCCTACGAAGCTCCTGATCCTCGGTGCGACCGGCCCCACCGGTCGCCATGTCGTCGACCTGGCCCTCCGGGGCGGCGACGCCGTCACCGTCCTCGCTCGCAGGCCCGACGCGCTGGACGGCCTGGCGGACCGGGTCCACGTGGTCGCCGGAGACGCCACCTCGTACGACGACGTCGCGAAGGCCGTGGCCGGGCAGGACGTCGTCGTCTCGGCGCTCGGCAGGAGCACCTCCGTACGCGCCGACGACCTGTTCACGCGGGCCGCGACGGCCGTGATCGGCGCGGCCGAGGAGCAGGGCGTGTCCCGCCTGGTGTGGCTGTCCTCGTTCGGCGTGGGTGACACCTTCCGGTCGGCGAGCGCCGTGCAGAAGATCATGTACCGCACGTTCCTGCGGAACATCTACGCGAACAAGGAGCTCTCCGAGAGGGCGATCCGCTCCAGCGGCCTGGACTGGACACTGGTCTACCCGACGATGCTGACCAAGGGCCCCGCGCGGGGCCGCTACCTCGTCGGCGAGCGGTTGCCGATGAAGGGCAACCCGGCGATCAGCCGCGCGGACGTCGCCGACTTCCTGTACAGGGCGGCTCACGACCCCGCGTGGATCCACCGCGACGCCGTCATCACGGACTGACGACGCCCGGGCGGATTGTTACGCCCGCCGCGCCCCCGGGTACTCAGCAGTGCGTTCCCTGAACCCGCACCACACGCTCCACTCGGGAGATCCGATGCTTCGACTTCCACCCCGACCAGAAATTCCCCGGATCCCATGAGTGACAGCACCGGACGGACGGTGGACGGCATGGAACGAGGCGCAGACCCGACGCGGTCGGCTCTGATCGTGATCGACATGATCAACACATACGACCACGAGGACGCCGAGCTCCTCGTGCCGTCCGTCGAGCCGGTCGTGCCCGTCCTGACGGAGCTGCTCGGCCGGGCCCGCGAGGCGGACGCCTCCGTGATCTACGTGAACGACAACTTCGGCCTGTGGCGTTCGCACCACGGAGAGCTGCTGGACGCGGCCCTGTCCCAGCCGAACGCCCACCTGATCGAGCCCATCCGGCCCGACGACCGGTCGCTGTTCGTCATGAAGGCCCGCCACTCGGTCTTCTTCGAGACGCCCCTGTCCTACCTGCTGTGGAGCCTGGACATCGGGCACGTGGTGCTGACCGGCCAGGTCACCGAGCAGTGCGTCCTGTACTCCGCCCTGGACGCGCACATCCGTCACCTGGAGGTGACGGTGCCGAAGGACGCCGTCGCCTCCATCCATCCTCACCTGGCCTCCGCGGCCCTGGAGATGATGGAGCGCAACATGGGCGCCCGGATCATCACGGCGAAGGAGACCGAGTTCCCGCCCCGTGAGGACTGAGGCGGGCCGAGGGGCGGCCTGGGGCCTTTACCCGTCACCATTACCTGACTAAGGTCAGAGAATGAGGACGGAGCAGGTCGAGCAGGTACGAGGCTTCAACCGGACGGTCGCGGAGCGAGTGGGGGTCTTGCACGACCACTATCTGGACGGTGCCCGTCCCTACGGTCAGGCCCGGCTGCTCTGGCAGATCGGTGACGGCGACACGCACGACGTCCGCAGCGTGCGCGAGCGGCTGGGTCTGGATTCCGGGTACGTGAGCCGGCTGCTGCGCGCACTGGAGCGCGACGGTCTCGTCGCCGTCGAGCCCCACCCCGGCGACCGGCGGGTCCGCACCGTACGGCTGACCGAGGCCGGGCAGCGCGAGCGTGCTCTGCTCGACGACCGCAGCGACGCCCTCGCCGCCTCGCTCCTCGCCCCGCTCGACGCCCGGCAGCGGGAGCGGCTGACCTCCGCCATGGCGGAGGTCCAGCGGCTGCTGACCGCCTCGATGGTCTCCGTGGACGTACTGGACCCCGATCACCCGGACGCCACGCACTGCCTGCGGTCCTACGCGGCCGAACTGCGGGGGCTCTTCGACGGCGGCTTCGACCCCGCGAACAGCCTGCTGCCCGACCCCGGTGAACTGCGTGCGCCGCGGGGGCTGTTCCTCGTCGCCCGGTTGCACGGCGAGCCGGTGGGCTGCGCCGGGCTCAAGCTGCCGGCCGGGGCCCCCGCGGAGATCAAGCGGCTGTGGGTCTCCCCCGAGGCCCGGGGACTGGGCCTGGCCCGCCGTCTGCTGTCCGCACTGGAGGCGCGTGCCGCCGGGCACGGCAGCGACCGGGTGCGGCTCGACACCAACAAGGCCCTCGAGGCGGCCATCGGTCTCTACCGCGACAGCGGATACACCGAGGTCCCCGCCTGACCTTGCAGGCCTCGGTGGTGATGGTGAACCCGGGCGGG
>NZ_JBEOXI010000415.1:0-4463 GCF_040296465.1 Streptomyces sp. NPDC002130 | reverse complement strand
CCACCAAATGCTGATCCGCCGCAACCGCACCACCGGTGAACTGGCTTACGACCGTTGCTGGTCGCCGGCTGCGCTGCCTTTGGCCACGCTGGTGCGGGTCGCCGGGTCGCCGGGTCGCCGGGTCGCGGGGTCGCGGGGTCGCCGGGTCGCCGGGTCGAAATGGCGGGTGGAAGAGACCTTCCAGTCCGGAAAGGGCCTGGCCGGACTGGACGAGCACCAGGTCCGCCGTTTCACCTCGTGGTCTCGCTGGGTCACCCTGGTCGTGCTCGCCCACGCCTTTCTCGCCGTCGTCCGCGCTGACGAACACGCCCGCCATTCCGCCCCGGACGGGCTGATCCCGCTCACCTGCAACGAGATCCAGCGACTATTCACCACGCTCGTCGTTCGGCCCGTGCACGGTGCAGCCCATCGGCTCGGCTGGTCCGACTGGCGACGCCGCCATCAGGCCCGAGCCCAGGCCAGCCATTACCGCCGACTAGGACTTGTCCGGACGATCATGTGTATAACGGGGATGACCGCGTTTGCTGCGGTTGCGGTATCGAGGAACGCATGGCCGTCTGCCATAACGGGCGTCGGCCCGGGCGCGGAGCCGAGCACCGCCGTGCCCTGTGTGCTGATCGCGGAGACGGCATGATGGGATCATGAAGTCTCTCGCCGCAGCCGGTCTGCGCATCGTGGAGGGCTGGACCGCGCCCGACGGGCTCCTTCCGCCCACCGTCACCAGCCAGGCACCGAGCGTCCCGTCTGAGGACGGGCGCGTCGAGGCCATGCTGGACTTCCTCGATCCGCAGCTGCACGAGAAGGCGAACGCCGACTGGTACCGGCTGTCGGTCGACGGAGGACTCTTCTCCGAGACCGACCGCAGGTTCCTGATCGCGCTCCACCCCGGCCAGGACCGCCTCGCACGGTGGCACTGCGTCGAGCTGCAGAGCGAGTGGGACATCATGGGCAAGGGTGCTGACGGGCTGCTCGGCAGTGCCCCCTACCGCCCCGAGTTCAGCATGCTTTCCCTCGACGGGAACGTGCTGTGCTTCGCCACGACGTGGGAGCACGCCATCAGCACCTCGGTGCTGAAGGCGCCGCATCGTTCGCAGGTCCTCCGCGAGTGGGCCGACGATCTGACGGACGGCACCATGGACGACATGGGCGATCCGGACGAGGCACCGCTGAGCCTGGCGGCACGCCGCTGGCTCGACAGCCACTAGGACTTGCCCGGGCGATCTCGGCCATAGGCTGAATGCGGCAGGATTAAGCCAAGCAAGTCGTGGGGCAGGGGGGACGGGTTGGGCCGGCAGGAGAGGTACCGCAAGGTGATCAGACCGCTGCTGCGAGCCGGGCTCGAGGTGATACCCGACGCTGTCCCGGGCTCGGCGATACCGCATGTCCTGGGGTACGAACGAGAGCGGGTTTTCGGGTTCTGCCTGGTCGAGTACGACGATCCGCGATTCGTGGAGCGGCTCAACAAGGCCTGGTACGACCTCGCCACGTCCTCCGGCCTGATCGACGAGAATCGCGAATTCCTCCTCATGTTGCCCAGGGCCAGGTCGTGGACGCGTCCAGGGTGCCTCCGATGAACAGCGACGGCTGGGTGACAGGGGCACCGGCGAAGTCCGCGAGGTCCTGCCAGTCGCGGTCCATGTTCCGGTACCGGTTCAGCGCCCCGGTCAGTCCGGTGCGTTCGAACTCCGCGGCGTAGACGTCGAGGTCGGCCTCACTCAGCCACCCCGGCAGCCGGCCGGCGGGGAACCGGTCGCGCAACCGACCGCCGAGGGCCACGAAATGGGGGTCGGCCTCGGGCAGCGTGTCCGCCGACAGGGCCGCCTAGAAGCCCGCGAGCCAGCCGCGCACGTCGGGCTCGATCTCCGCCTCGGCCCGGCCCGGCTCCTGGAAGTAGGAGACGTAGAACTCCTCGTCACCCCCCAACCGCGCGAAAACCTCACTCGGTCGCGGCCCACCCGGCGGGGTGTAGGGCACGCTCAGCAGCCCCACCGCGCGGAAGATCTCCGGCCGGACCAGAGCGGAGGTCGCCGCGATGGTCGCGCCCCAGTCGTGCCCGACGAGCACGGCGGACGACTCGCCCAGCGCCTCCACCACGGCGACGTTGTCCTCCACGAGCTCGAGCATCCGGTACGCGTCCGCCTCCGGGGGCCGGGACGAGCGTCCGTAACCGCGTACGTCCACGGCGACCGCGCGGTAGCCGGCTGCTGCCAGAGCGGGCAACTGGTGGCGCCAGGCGTACCAGGACTCGGGGAACCCGTGCAGCAGGAGGACGAGCGGTCCGGCGCCCTGCTCCACGAGGTGGGTGCGGCCGGCCGGTGTGGGCACCAGGCGATGTGTGCGGTCGGCGGCGGACGTCTGCGGCATGGATCCTCCCGCGATCCGAAGGACGTTCGGCCCACCGATCATCCAGGGCCCGCCGCGCCGCACGCCAAGCCTGTTGCCGGGTCGGCAAAAGGCTCAGCCGTGGTAGGTGATGTACCCGTTGCCGTCCGGGTCGGAGCCGTGCTTGGTGTACGAGTGCACGTCGGCGCGGCTGCCGGACGGCTTGTACACGTAGATGGTGTCCTTGTCGTTGTTCCACATGAAGTTGCAGTTGTCGCGGTAGACGACGTTCTTGGTGTCGGAGTCGGCCCCGTTGCCGCCGCGCAGCTTCACGTAGTCACCGGGCTGAAGGGTGTGGCTCGCGGTGAAGGTGAACTTGTTGCCCGCGGCGTCCTTCACGACGTACCCCTTGAGGTTCACCGTCGTGGAGCGCGCGTAGTTCTTGATGGTCAGGTATTCCTCGTGGGTGTTCCCGCCCGAGCAGCGGTTCGAGTCGCTGCCGGGAGCGTCGTACTGGATGCCCCGGATCTTGAGCGCGGAGTCGTACTCGGCGGCCTGGGCCGGAACCGCCGAGAGGGCGGTGAGGGCCCCGGCGGCGACGGCCGTGGTGGCGACAAGGCGTATACGCATGGACGTTCGTCCCCCCTGCATGGCCTTCAAGTGAAGGCGATGTGATGGTTCGGTGAAGCATCCGGATCGTACACGCTTCAAGTACGCAGAAGGGCGGGTCCGGTGACATCGCCACCGAACCCGCCCCGCGGGATGTGAAACCGTTCAGGTGTGAAGCGTCAGGCGCCGCTGGCCCGCAGCATGTCCTCGCGCTCGACGATCTTCACGCGCTCGCGGCCCTCGGGCTCGCCCAGAGCCTTCTCCGCGGCGTCCAGCTTGTACCAGCCGTCCCAGGTGGTGAAGCGGATGTCGCGCTCGGCGAGGAACGCGTCCACGGCCTCGGGGGCCGGGGCGGCGGGCGTGTGCAGCCTGCCGCCCGCGTAGTCCTCCAGCAGGTTCTTCACCGTCTCGTTGGCGTCGCCCTTGGTGTGCCCGATGAGGCCGATGGGGCCGCGCCGGATCCAGCCGGTGACGTACGTGGACTGCAGGTGCTCGCCCGTCTCCTGGATGACCCGGCCGCCCTCGTCCGGAACGGTGCCGGAGTCGATGTCCCAGGGCAGCTTGGGGAGTTTGTCGGACAGGTAGCCGACCGCGCGGTACACCGCGCCGACGTCCCAGGTGTTGAAGGTGCCGGTGCCCTTGACGTTGCCGGTGCCGTCGAGTTCCGTGCGCTCGGTGCGCAGGCCCACGACCTTGCCGTCCTCACCGAGGACCTCGACCGGCGACTCGAAGAAGTGCAGGAAGAGCTTGTGGGGCCGGTCGCCGACGTCGCGGATCGCCCAGTTCTCCAGGGTCTTGGCCACCATGTCGGCCTGCTTGTTGCCGCGCCGCGTGGTGATCGAGCCCTCGTCGTAGTCGATGTCCTCGGGGTCGACGATGACCTCGATGTTGGGGGAGTGGTCCAGCTCCCGCAGCTCCATCGGGCTGAACTTCGCCTGCGCCGGGCCGCGTCGGCCGAACACGTGGATCTCCTTGGCCCGGTTGGCCTTCAGACCCTCGTAGACGTTCGCCGGGATCTCGGTCGGCAGCAGCTCGTCCGCCGTCTTGGCCAGGACGCGCGCGATGTCGAGCGCGACGTTGCCGACGCCGAGCACGGCGACCTTCTCCGCCTCCAGCGGCCAGGTGCGCGGGACATCCGGGTGACCGTCGTACCAGGACACGAAGTCCGCGGCGCCGTACGAGCCTTCGAGGTCGATGCCCGGTAGCGAGAGCGCCCGGTCGGCCGTCGCGCCGGTCGCGAAGATCACGCCGTCGTAGAACGCGCGCAGGTCGTCCAGGCCGATGTCGGTGCCGTAGTCCACGTTGCCGAAGAGCCGGATCTGCGGCTTGTCGAGCACCTGGTGCAGGGCGGTGATGATGCCCTTGATCCGCGGGTGGTCGGGGGCGACGCCGTAACGGATCAGGCCGAACGGCGCCGGCATGCGCTCGAAGATGTCTATGGACACACCGGGTTCGGCGGCCACCTCGGACTTGAGCAGGGCGTCGGCGGCGTAGATCCCGGCGGGGCCGGATCCGACGATGGCGACCCGCAG
>NZ_JBEOXI010000414.1:0-4494 GCF_040296465.1 Streptomyces sp. NPDC002130 | reverse complement strand
GGAGTACGCGCGCAGCGTCGACGTCTGGCTGTTCGACCACGAGGAGGACAAGCACCGGTCGGCGCCCCATCCGGCCGCCGCGGTGGTCGCGGCCCGCACCGGGCGGCCCCAGTACGCCGCCGACCATCCCGGCAACCTGCCCGGCGTCGAGGACCAGCCGCCGTCGGCGCTGGATCCCGGACGGCCGTTGCTGTGCGTGCCGCTGCCGACGCGACGGGCTCCGCTGGGGATCCTGACGCTCTCGCCGCCGGGGGAACGCTGGGACCCGGACGACGCGGTGATGCTGATCGAGCTCACCCGGCGGGCCAGCATCGCGATCGACAACGCCCGGCGCTTCGAGCACAACCGCGACATCGCCGAGACGCTGCAGCGTGCCCTGCTGACGGATCTCCCTACCACGCCGGGTCTCAGCCTCGCGGCGCGGTACCTTCCGGCCACCCACGGGCTGAACATCGGCGGCGACTGGTACGACGCGTTCCCCCAGCGGGACGGCGGTCTCATCACCGTCATCGGAGATGTGACCGGACACGGTCTGCACGCGGCGGTCATGATGAGCCAGCTGCGCACCGCGCTGCGGGCGTACGCCGTCGACGGCGACAGCCCCGGCCGGCTGCTGACCCGCCTGCACCGGTTCCTGCACCACCTCCAGCCGGATCTGTACGCCACCGCCGTCATCGCCCGGTTCCACCCGGACGAGCCCACGCTGACCTGGGCCGCCGCGGGGCATCCCCCGCCGGTGCTGCGCCTGCCCGACGGCACCGTGCGCACCCTCGACGCCAAACCCGGGGCGATGCTCGGCATCCCGCTCACCCAGGAGATCGCCGACCACACGGAGGATCTGGAGCCCGGCTCGACCCTCGCGCTGTACACGGACGGGCTGGTGGAGCGGCGTGCCCAGGGCATAGACCCCGGGATCGAGCGGCTGGCCACGGCGCTCGGCGGGTTCCGGTCCGCGGAACTGGACGCGGACCTGGAGGGCTCGGCGGACCGGCTGCTTCCTCCGCTGCTGAGCGATTCCGAACGGGACGACGACGTGTGTCTGTTGCTGTGTCATGTCCAAGGTCGTGTGGACTCCTGACGGCGGGTCCGGCCGTCCGGGTGTGCACGCGTTCTTCACTCCCGCCTGGTGCTTTTCGGCCACGGTGCGGGCATGGTGGTGATCGACGCGTTCGTCTGCCTGCCGCGTCCGGCTGGCGCGCCGGCCGGAGACACGGTGGGATCGAAAGGGTGCGAACCAGCGATCCAGGGGCAGTCGGAAGGCGTTCGAGGCAGACCGCCTGGAGCCGCAGAAAGGGATGAACACCGTGACACGACCCAGGATCCTGGTGGTTGGCGCAGGCTTCGCCGGTGTGGAGTGCGTCCGCCGTCTGGAACGGAAACTCTCCCCGGACGAGGCGGACGTCACGCTGGTGACGCCGTTCGCCTACCAGCTCTACCTGCCGCTGCTCCCCCAGGTCGCCTCCGGTGTGCTGACGCCGCAGTCGATCGCCGTCTCCCTGCGCCGCAGCAAGAAGTACCGCACGCGGATCATTCCGGGCGGCGCCATCGGCGTGGACCTGAAGTCCAAGGTCTGTGTCATCCGCACCATCACCGACGAGATCGTCAACGAGCCGTACGACTACATCGTGCTGGCGCCCGGCAGCATCACCCGGACCTTCGACATCCCGGGGCTGACGGACCACGCGTTCGGGATGAAGACGCTCGCGGAGGCGGCGTACATCCGTGACCACGTCATCTCGCAGCTGGACCTGGCCGACGCGAGCCAGGACCCCGTGGAGCGGGCCTCGCGGTTGCAGTTCGTGGTGGTCGGCGGCGGTTACGCGGGCACCGAGACCGCGGCGTGCCTGCAGCGGCTGACGCACGCGGCGGTCAAGCGCTACCCGCGGCTGGACCCGAGCCTGATCAAGTGGCATCTGATCGACATCGCGCCGAAGCTGATGCCGGAGCTGGGCGACAAGCTCGGCAGCAGCGCGCAGGAGATCCTGCGCCGGCGGGGCATCGAGATCTCCCTGGGCACCTCCATCGCCAAGGCGGGCCCCGAGGAGGTCACCTTCACCGACGGGCGGGTGATTCCGACCCGCACGCTCATCTGGACCGCCGGAGTGGTCGCCAGCCCGCTCATCGCCACGCTCGGCGCGGAGACCGTCAAGGGCCGGCTCGCGGTCGCCCCGGAGATGAACCTGCCGGGCGACGACGGTGTGTTCGCGCTCGGCGACTCGGCCGCCGTGCCCGACCTGGCCAAGGGGGACGGGGCCATGTGCCCGCCCACCGCGCAGCACGCCCTGCGGCAGGGCAAGCACGTCGCCGACAACGTCATCGCGTCGCTGCGGGGCCAGGTGATGAAGCCGTACGTCCACAAGGACCTCGGGCTCGTCGTCGACCTCGGCGGCACCGACGCGGTCTCCAAGCCGCTGGGCATCGAACTGCGCGGGCTGCCCGCCCAGGCCGTGGCCCGCGGCTACCACTGGTCGGCGCTGCGCACCAACGTGGCCAAGACGCGGGTGATGACGAACTGGCTGCTCAACGCCGTCGCCGGCGACGACTTCGTACGGACGGGGTTCCAGGCCCGCAAGGCCGCCCGGCTGAAGGACTTCGAGTACACGGACGCCTATCTGACGCCGGAGCAGGTGCGGGCGCAGGTCGAGGGGTCGGGCCGGCCGGAGTAGGACCGGGCCGGACGGGAGCATCCGCCCGTGGCATGTCATGCTGAGATACGGATCTTGGTGTGAGTCGGGAGAGAGTGCGGCGGCGTGAGGGCAGCGGGACGCGCGGTGCGGGCACGACTGCGGGACCGGATCGCGGCGTCCGACCCCGGACTGCTGCGTCTGACGGCCGGGTTGCGGACGGTCGGCGCGATCGCCCTCACCCTGGCCGTGCTGTCCCTCTTGCAGACCGATGTGCACCTTCTGGTGGCGGGGGCCATGGCGGCGATGGTCGCCACCTTCGCCATCCGCGAGAAGCAGCTCGGTGCGCAGGCGGTGACGCTCGCACTGGGACTGCCGGTGGCCCTGGCCTCGGTCTCCCTGGGGGCGGTCCTCAACACGCGTGTCGTCGTCGGTGACGCGTTCTTCGTCGTCCTGATCTTCTGTGCGGTCTACGGCCGCCGGTTCGGCGACCGGGGCACCGCGCTCGGACTGATCGGTTTCCAGGTCTACTTCCTGTCCCTGTTCGTCGGCGCCACCGTCTCCACGCTGCCCGCGCTGTGCGGTGCCATGGCCCTGGCGTTCTGTTCCAGTGCCCTGATGCGCTTCGCGGTCGTGCCCGCGACGCCCACCGGTGTGCTGCTGCGGCTGCGCCTGGCCTTCCGCGCCCGGCTGGCCCAGCTGGTGTCCGCGCAAGCAGAACTCCTCGACGCCTCCGCGGACGAGATGGACAAGGCGCTTCAGGCCGTGCGCGAGGGGACCGCCCGGCTCCACGAGACGGCGATGATGATCCAGGACCGGCTGGAGGAGGGCACCCCGGACGAGTCGGCGGCGCGGCTGGTGCAGCGCAGGATCGCGGACGCCGAGATCGCCGCCGAGCGGCTCGGCCTGCTGCTGCTGACCGCCCGCACCGCCGAACGGGCCGACACGCTGACGCTGCACCTGCCGGGCGCGCCCGCCCCGTCGGTCGCCGGGCCGGAGATGCCGGACGAGGCGGGTGCCACGCTGCGCCGCGATCTGCGGGCACTGCACGCCCTGGTGCTGCGGGCCGGCAGCGGCGACACGGGCACCGGTCTCGCCCATGTGCGCAACCGGCTCCTCGGCTACCGGGACGAGGAGAACCTGCCGCCCGCCTCCGCCGCCGTCCAGGACGTCTTCCGCGGCATCGGCGAGTCGGCGCGCGCGGTGCTCGGGCTGCGGATCGCCCTGGACGGTCCGCAGGACGAGTCGGACGACACCCCCGCCACGGCCCGCTCCCGCGAGGAGCTGGACGCCGAGGACGCCGCGATCGACGGCGGCGGCGAGGAGACGGCGCAGGACGAGCAGACGGGTCTGCGACGGCCCACCACGCGTGCGGCCGTGCAGGTCGCCGTCGGATCCGCGCTGGCCATCGTGGGCGGCGAGCTGCTGTCGACGCAGCGCTGGTACTGGGCGGTACTGACGTGCTGGATCGTTTTCCTCAACACCGCCTCGACGGGCGAGATCCTGGTCAAGGGGTACCGGCGGCTGCTGGGCACGGTGTTCGGCGTGGTGGCCGGGATCGTCCTGGCGGGGCTGGTCGGCAACCACACCTGGACGGCGTTCGCCCTGGTCCTGGTGCTGATCTTCGCGATGTTCTACTCGGCGCCGCTGTCGTACACCCTGATGTCGTTCTTCGTCACCGCGATGCTGGGACTGCTGTACACGCTGCTGCACACCTACAGCCTCGACGTGCTCGTGCTGCGCATCGAGGAGACGGCTCTCGGCGCGGCCTGCGGGGTGGTCGCTGCGGCGCTGGTCCTGCCGGTGCAGACGGACCGCCGTACGAACGAGCTGCTGGGCACCGTGCTGGAGCGGCTGGCCGATGTCACCG
>NZ_JBEOXI010000413.1:0-4536 GCF_040296465.1 Streptomyces sp. NPDC002130 | reverse complement strand
GGACGGGATGGTCATAGTGTCTCTTTCACGGGATCGAATACGGGCAGTACGAGCGGTCAGCGCGATACCGACGGGGCGGTGAGTTCGCTGATCAAGGCTTGGACGCGGGTTTTGATCTCGTCGCGGATCGGGCGAACCGCGTCGATGCCTTGGCCGGCGGGATCGTCGAGGACCCAGTCGCGGTAGCTCTTGCCGGGGAAGATCGGGCAGGTGTCGCCGCATCCCATCGTGATCACGACATCCGAATCCTGCACGGCGTCGGTGGTGAGGATCTTCGGGGTCTGGGCAGAGATGTCGATTCCGAGCTCGGCCATCGCCTCGACCGCGGCGGAGTTGATGGTCTCCGCGGGGGCAGATCCGGCGGAGCGGACCTCGATGGCATCGCCGGCGAGGTGGCTCAGGAATCCCGCGGCCATCTGCGATCGGCCGGCGTTGTGGACACAGACGAACAGGACGCTGGGCTTGTCGGTCATGGGGCTGAAACCTTTCCGTCAGTGGGTGTGAAGCGTTTGCGTAGAGCAAGGGAGACATAGACCAGCCCGACGAGCACCGGTACCTCGATCAGCGGGCCGACTACGCCGGCAAGAGCTTGCCCCGAGGTGGCGCCGTAGGTGGCGATGGCTACGGCGATCGCGAGTTCGAAGTTGTTGCCCGCGGCGGTGAACGCCAGGGTCGTCGTGCGTTCATAGCCCAATCCGATTGCGGCGCCGAGGACGTAGCCTCCGCCCCACATGAGCGCGAAGTACGCGAGCAAGGGCAGCGCGATCCGGACGACGTCCCAGGGCTGGGAGGTGATCTGTTCGCCCTGCATCGAGAAGAGCACGACGATGGTGAACAGCAGACCGTAGAGCGCCCAGGGGCTGATCTTGGGGATGAACTTGTTGTCGTACCAGTCGCGGTCTTTGGCGCGTTCACCGAAGAAGCGGGACAGAAAACCTGCCAGCAGCGGGATACCGAGGAAGATCAGGACCGATTTCGCGATCTGCCAGGGCGAGGTGTCGATGGTGGTCTGTTCGAGGCCGAGCCACCCGGGCAGGACCGAGAGGTAGAACCAACCGAGCACGGCGAACATGATCACCTGGAACACCGAGTTGATGGCGACCAGCACCGCGGCGGCTTCGCGGTCTCCGCAGGCCAGGTCGTTCCAGATGATCACCATCGCGATGCAGCGAGCGATGCCGACGATGATCAAACCGGTTCGGTATTCCGGCAGGTCAGGCAGAAACAGCCAGGCGAGGGCGAACATCAGCGCCGGGCCGAGAACCCAGTTCAGGAACAGGGAGCCGGCGAGGAGTTTCTTGTCCCCGGTGACAGTGTCGAGGCGGTCGTAGCGAACTTTCGCCAACACCGGGTACATCATGATCAGCAGGCCGAGGGCGATCGGTAACGAGATGCCGTCGATCTGCACCTTGTCCAGGGCAGTGTTCACGCCGGGGATCCAGCGTCCAACCAGCAGGCCGACGACCATGGCCACGCCGATCCAGACCGCCAGATAGCGGTCGAGGGTGGAGAGTTTTCCGACGACTTCGGGGTGTTCGGTACTGGACGGGGCGCTCATACGGCGGTCTCCTGTGGGACGTCGGCGGCAGTGGATGATGCTTCCACGAGCAGAACGGCGGAAAGTTGTTGCAGGGCTGCGGGTATCACCCAGTAGTACACCCAGGTCCCGCGACGTTCGCAGTCGAGGAGTCCGGCCTGGCGCAACACCTTGAGGTGATGCGAAATCGTCGGCTGGGACAAGTCGAAGGTGTCGGAGATGTCGCAGACGCAGGCTTCACCGCCCTCGTGGCTGGCCACCAGGCTCAGCAGTCGCAGCCGGACGGGATCGCCGAGCGCTTTGAACATCCGGGCCAGATCACCAGCCCAGTCTTCGGTCAACGGTTCACGGTTGAGTGGCGAACAACAGGCGCCGGTCTCCGCCACATCTTGATTCGACATACATCAATATTGACATCGATCAAATCAGTTCGCAACATGGGGCACGCCTCTGGTTCTGCAGCACGGGAAGGCCCCTTCCCTGGACGCGGATTTCTCGATGGCCGCGCATACGGCACTCAGATCGGCGGGTGAGGGCATCCGCCGTGCGACAGCCGTGATGGCCACTTGGATGTCGATGGCCTCGGTGGCCGGCTCCCCGTCGAGCGCGATCACGATCTCACTGATCTGCGCAGGTGAGAGCCGTTGATCCATCAGAGCCAGTAGCGGGCTGTGACCGTATCTCGGTGCGTCCTGCGGGTAGCCGCTGCGAAGCCAGTGCACAAAAGCGGTGACCACTGCCGGAATGAACATGAGAGACCTTCTTCGCAAGGAATTCATCGACGAGCATCAGTGCTGGGCGGCGATGTCGATCTCGTCGAGCAATGTGAGTACTCGCCGTTCGATCTCGTCACGGATCGGGCGGATCGCGTCGACTCCGAGACCTGCGGGGTCGGGAAGGACCCATTCTTCGTAGCGGCGTCCGGGGAAGATCGGGCATGCATCTCCGCAGCCCATCGTGATGACGACGTCGGCTGCGCGGACCACTTCGTCAGTCCATGGCTTGGGGTATTCACCGCTGATGTCGATGCCACGTTCGGCCATTGCTTCGATGGCTGCTTCGTTGACGCTGGTGCCGGGTTCGGATCCGCCGGACCATGCGACGGCACGTTCCCCGGCGAGTTTTTCGAAGAATCCCATGGCCATCTGGGAGCGTCCGGCGTTGTGCGTGCACAAGAACAACACGGTGGGTTTGCCGTCGTTGGAGAGTCCTTCGACCTTGGCCAGGGCGCGTAGTCGCTGCCGGGCGAAGCGTTCGGCCAGGAGAGGGAGGTAGTTGACGACGGAGGCGCGGCCGGCGAACTGGTCGTAGGACGAATGCAGGAACCGCTCGATGGTTTCGGTGTTGAAGACGTCGGTGAATTCCGTGGCCAGGTGTGCGGCGGCGCTTTTGAGGGCTAACCGTTGATCGATGGTCAGGTCGTCGCGGTGATGTGTTGTGGTGCTGAGGTTGTCGGTCATGAGAGTTCTCCGTTCGGGAGGCAATGGGGGGCGAGTCGAGCGACTCGGTGGTCGATGTCGTCGAAGGCTCGGTCGAACGCTGCGGCACTGCCGGTGCGGGCAGGGTCCGGAATCGACCAGTGAAGAGAGTTCGGGTTTTCGCGCATTTCTTCGTGGGCGTTGTCGCACACGGCGATGACCATGTCCCCGGGTGCGAGGACATCGGCGACATCGGCCGGGCGCGTGGCGTCGAGAGGTAGGTCGTGGCGGCGGGCGGCGGCGAGGGCGCCGCTGTGAATTCGGGGAGCGGGGTGGGTGCCGGCCGATGCTGCCGGGATGTGGGATTGCTTGTTCCACAACGCCGCGGCCAGTTGCGAGCGCGCGGAATTGTGGGTGCACACGAACACGATCCGCGTCGCGGTCAAGGGCGACGAGGTAGGAACGAGCACCTCCAGCGCGGTGGGCTGGAGTCGTAGGTAGGTACGGCGCTTGTCACCTTCGGATCTCGATCGGTGCACGAGACCAGCGCGTTCGAGGACCCCGAGGTGGTGGGCGAGCAGGTTCGAGGAGATGGAGAGTCGGCGTTGCAGTTCCGAGGGCGATGCGTCGCCGAGGACGAGCATGTCGACGATCGACAACCGTGCCGGATCGGCCAGGGCGCCATAGAGAGCGGCGCGTTGTTCGAGCGAGAACTTTTGCTCAATAGTCATTGAGTCAATACTCACTGAGTTAATTTGGGATTGTCAAGCAATACCTGCCGGTAGCCGGGCTGTTCATTCAACTTTCGCCCATGGATTCATGTTCCGTTCATTTTCGCAGCGATATCCGTTCATCCCCGGCCTCTAGGTTCATCACCCGAGCGGCAATCAGCGCTGCTCAGTGTCACTCGATCTCGGTGGCCGCGCGCCGCGCGAGCAACCCCGATACTTCGAAGGAACTACGTGAAGCTCAAGCGATCTGGCGCCGCCCTCAGTGTGCTGGCGGCCAGCACCCTCCTGCTTTCAGCGTGCGGCAGCGACAACAACACCGGCGCGACGGGTTCGACCGGATCTACGGGCGCGGGCTCGACCTCGAATGTCGAGTGCGGCGGCAAGTCGGCACTCAAGGGCAGTGGTTCTACCGCCCAGGCCAACGCCATGACGCGTTTCGTGAATGCGTTCGAGCAGGCGTGCAGCGGGCAGACTCTCAACTACACGTCCAACGGCTCCGGCGCCGGTGTGAGTGAGTTCATCGGAAACCAGACCGACATCGGTGGTTCCGATTCGCCGCTCAGCAAGGACAAGGGCGAGTACGACCGTGCGAAGGAACGCTGCGCCAGCGACGCCTGGAACCTTCCCGTCGTGTTCGGTCCGCTCGCGGTGACCTACAACGTCAAGGGTGTCGACGATCTCGTCCTCGACGGCCCCACCGCTGCCAAGATCTTCAACGGTGCGATCACCACCTGGGACGATCCGGCGATCAAGGCTCTCAACGAGGGCGCTTCGCTGCCGTCGGAGAAGGAACCACCCCTCCTCGTCGGGAGCGAATTCCCCGTCAAGTGGCTCATACGATCGAAAGCCG
>NZ_JBEOXI010000412.1:0-4571 GCF_040296465.1 Streptomyces sp. NPDC002130 | reverse complement strand
CACGGAGTCGTCGAGGTAGAGGCGGTTGAACAGTTCGCCGTCACCCGAGTTGAAGACCTGGATGAAGATCTCGTTCTGGATGTCCGTGTCGGAGGACCACAACCGAGCCGACCGAGCAGCAGACATACCTCGAAGTCTGGGGCGACACCGTCAACGGTCGACACCTCGCGATCTCTGTCGCAGTCGGCAGTGTCGTCGGCGCCTCGGCTCTTCTCGCAGCCCAAGCACTGTTCGAACGGGTCGTCAGCGAGCCGTCGTTGGCCCAGGCGTACAGCCTGCTGGTCGGCATCGCGGCCTGCCTGCTCGCCGGCGTCGTCTGCGGAATCTTCATCAAGCCGAAGCGGATAGTCGCCTTGGCGGCCGCCGACGCGGAGTCGATCGACGGTGTCATCACGATGATGAGTGAACAACGCCAGGGTCTCGGCACTCTCGCCGACATTCCGGAACAGAGCCAACTGGAACTTCGCGAACTCGGTCTGTACGACCACTTCGCCGCTGCCGAGGCCGAGCACGCGCGGGTCTCGAAAGCACCGGCCCGATCGCCATCTCGAGCGCTGCCTGCATAGGACGAACGTTGCGGGCTGTCTTGGCGAGAAGATATCCTCCCTGTACGGCAGCCAGAAGCCCGCTCGCCATCGCCCGGGAATCCGCATCCGGTCGCAGGACGTCGCGTCTCTTCAACTCGTCCATCGCATCGACCAGCAGTTGGGTCCATGCCTCGAAGTGGGCGGCAATCGCTCGGCGTGAGTCCTCGTCGTGATCTGCAATCTCATTGGCCAGGGACCCGAGTGGACAACCATACGCTCCGTTCCGAAGCGCGTTGCGTTTGACCAGCTCGTCACGCCACATTTCGAGACCATGCAAAGACTTCACCCTGGCTAGGCGTCGGCGCTGGTGAGTGAGTACGGCGTCGCCACGAGCCTCGATGACCGCCCTGACAAGTGCATCTTTGTCGGCGAAATGATGATAAAGCTGTGACTTCGACGTGGCACTTGCAGCGCGGACGTCAGCAAAGGTTGTGGAGGCCACACCTCGCTCGTACATCAGCTGATCGGCAGCCTCGACAATCCGCGTTCGGGTCGCGGCACCGCGTGCGGTCAAGCGCCGCGCACGTAGCTCACTATCATCCTCACTCACAGACCGAGATTAGCCTGATCGTGTGATCGAGCGATGCAGCGGCCTCCGCGCCCTGATGACCACCGGGTTATAACCCCGGTGGCCATCAGCTGGGACACGAGTCGAGTCCGCTGCAACTGTAGATCGCAGTCATCACTGCTCATGCATTTCGCTCGTCGGAGGTGTCAATCCTTACCTCGGATGATCACTGTGCCGGACGGCGTTCCTGGGTACAAGCCCGACTACCATCGCTGTCACGCATAGATCACGTGTCGAAATAGGTTGCGACAGGAGTCTCCTGTACCGCGTCACCGCTGTCCGCTGACCCAACCGGCGAACACGTCGGAGAACACGTCGGTTTCGCACGCATGCGCCGATTCGGGGTAGGCGCATTCGGGGTATCCGGCGACGACGGCGGCAAGTTCGACGTTGCAACACTGCGCCAAGAGGCCGCGCAGGAGGTCCGCGGCCGACCAGCCGGCGATGGATGCTGCTGGGATGCCCTCTTCCTCGTATACCTTCACCAGATCGCCATGCCTCCAGGACAATTCCTCGGCCACCAGTGCATCGCGGTTGAAAGACATGGCGCGGTCGAGTGATCCGCGCAGAAGCGAGTGTGGATCGTCCTCACCGCGCAGCCTGGTCGCGAGGTCGGCCGGTGCCTTCTGCATGACGAACATCCAGGGTTTGCCGTCGGGAAAGACTCCGCCGAAGCCTGCCACGTTGAAGGGGAGGTGGCTACTGAGAAAATCTGTCTCCACGTCGACGTGCTGATCGTCTCCGAAGTGAATGAAGTGGCCGGACGCGATCTCCTCTCCGATCGCTGGCTCGGCCCACGTGTTGTTCCACAGGTCGGTCATCCGACTGCCGTCGGGAAAATCGAGAACCTCGAAGAGGAAACCCATGTCGTCACCACTCTCCGTCGAAGTGGGTGGTTACTCCACCGGTGAGTCGAGAAACCGTTTGAGCCGAGGTCGCGAGGACGACTCGGCTTGTCTCGAAGGTCATCTCGTCGCGTTCGGTGTCCTCCGATTCGGGATCCTCGGCGAGTGAGAAGTCGAGTTCCACCTCCCGATCGGTGCTGGAACAGACCGAGATCATCAGTCCGAGTCGTTCGTCGGTGAACGCCGGAAGCGATTTCTCGGGATGAAAGTCTGCGGCCGCGTGAAAGAAGAACGCCGCCAGCCGTTCGACAAATCCTTCGTCGGTGTGTCTGCTGAGATACTGATTGAATCGATCGGGGCTGAGCAGGCCTACGTCGAAAACGAGTGTGGGTACGTCGGATTCGAAGACAGCGGCGGGAACCGCATGACTGCGAAGGAAGACTGCGGCGCCGCCGTACCCCGGCAACCTGAACCCATCACGCATCTGGTGTACTCCCGTCGCAGTGGTGTCCTGTCCACGCTAGGCCATAGCCCGCACGCGTGCTGCTTACCGGACACGTCGGTTGATGGAAGAATTACCGCCTATGAGCGCTGTCCTGTACCCGGCCGTCGAACCATACGAGTCGGGGTTGTTGGAAGTGTCGGATGGTCAGAGCCTCTACTGGGAGACCGTCGGGAATCCGGCCGGCATCCCGGTTCTCTATCTCCACGGTGGCCCTGGTTCCGGATGCACTGTCGGTGCCAGGCGTTTTTTCGATCCCGAAACCTTTCGCGCAGTTCTGTTCGATCAACGAGGCTGTGGGCGCAGCCTTCCTCTCGCGAGTGGCCCGGACGTCGATCTCACCGTGAACACGACGGCGCACATCCTCGACGACATCGAGCGTCTTCGTGAACATCTCGGTATCGAACGATGGCTCGTTTCCGGCCTTTCGTGGGGCGTCAGTTTGGGTCTGGTGTACGCCCAAGCGTTTCCCGGGCGGGTGATCGCGATGGCATTGGGCGCGGTCACCGGCGGGACGAGACTCGAAATCGAGTGGATCACCCGTGCCATGGGCAGAATATTTCCGCGTGAATGGGAGGAGTTCGTCGTCCCTCGCCCGCCCACACCTCCCGGTACCCAAGCCGGTCGGCGAGCACCGCGGACCGCAACGGCTCCTCGACCGGACTGTCGTCCTCCCGCCCCATCGCGACCACGCTCATGTCCATGACGGCGCCCTACCCGGCCGATCACCTCGTAATCCGGGGAGATCCACGACGAGATCCGGCCGGTGATCGTCCCGCTGCCCCTCCGGAGATGTCCGGGAGGCACCCGCGCGGGTAGCGTCCGGCACATGGACAGCGGGACGGACAGCGCGCACGACACCCAGGGCGCCGGGATCACCGTGCGGCGGGCGCTGGAGCTGCCGGGGCTGCGCAGTGGGCTGCCCGAGGTGCTGGCGGGGGCCGAGCGGCTCGGGCGGACCGTGCGCTGGGTGCACGCGGGCGAGGTGCCGCACATCGCCTCGCTGCTCAAGGGCGGAGAGCTGCTGCTGACCACGGGCTACGGCCTCGGCACCCGGCCCGCCGAACAGCGGGCGTTCGTGCGCACCCTGGCCGAGCGCGGCATCGCGGCCCTGGTCGTGGAGCTCGGCCCGCGCTTCACCCGGCTGCCCGCCGCTCTTGTCGACACCGCACGCGCGGCCGGACTGCCGCTGGTCCAACTGCACCGCGAGGTGCCGTTCGTCACGGTCACGGAGGAGGTACACACCGAGATCGTCAACGGCCACTACGCGCTGCTGCAGCGGGCCGAGGAGGTGCACCGGCGGTGCACGCAGGCCGTGCTGGGCGGTGGCGGGGTGCCCCAGGTGCTCGGCATCCTGGCCGACTTCGCCGGCAACCCCGTGTTCCTGGAGACGGCGGACGGGCAGTTGCTGTACGCCGCCGGAGCCGGGCCCGAGGGCGCGGACCCGCTCCAGGTGTGGGAAGGGCTGCGCGGCCAGCACAAGGACGAGCCGCCGCTCGCGGGGTCGGTCCTGGTGGACGTGCCGGGCGGCGGGCCCGGCAGCGGGGGCGTCCGGGCGCGTCTCGTCCTGCTGCCGGTGCGTACTCTTCTGGCGCCGGTGCACCGGATGGCGGCCGAACGGGCCGCGGGCATCCTGGCCGTGGTGCTGATGCAGGCCCGCCAGGAGGAGGAGCTGGTGGCGCGTGGGCGGGGCGACTTCCTCACCGACCTCGCCGAGGGCCGGGTGACGGCCGAGGACGCCCCGGCGCAGGCCCGCGTGCTGGGTTTCCGGCCGGGCGAGGGGCCGCTGCTGCCGGTGGTCATGCGGCTCGGGGAAGCGCTGTCCCCGGGTGGGGGCGGCTGGGCCGTTCCGGCCCGGGCGATCTCGGAGGAGCTGGCCACGCTGGGCGTGCCGGTGCTGCTCGGCGTGCGGCCCGTGGAGGGCCGGGTGCTGGTGCTGCTCGGGCTGCGTGCGGAGTCGGAGCGGGCGGCGGTCGCGGACCGGGTCGCGGCGGCGCTGCGGGCCGGTGTGGACCGGGCCGGGATACCGCGGCCGGGCGGGCAGCCGCCCGTGGTGGTCGTGGGCATGG
>NZ_JBEOXI010000411.1:0-4581 GCF_040296465.1 Streptomyces sp. NPDC002130 | reverse complement strand
GTTTGGGGGCCTGCCCGGCCTGACCCGCCGCACTGGCCCCGGGTCGTGGGGCGGTGGGGGTCAGCGGCCGTGCCGGCCGCCGCTCACCGTCCGGCGCCGGGCCGACAGGAACAGGGCCGAGGCGCCCAGGGCCAGCGCCGCCGCACCGCCGATCGCGACGTACGGGGTGGTGCTGTCGCCGCCGGTCTCGGCGAGGTTCTCCGTGGCACCGGCCGCCTTCGGCCGGTTGGGCGCGGGTGCCGCAGCCTTCGGCCGGTCGGGCTCGGGCACCGCCGCCTTCGGGCGGTCCGGCGCGCTCTGCTTCGGGGCCGCGGCCGGCTCCGCCGAGGTGCCGGCGTCGTCGTCGCCGTGCCCGTGGTGCTCGATGGTCGACTTGTCGTTGCCGTCCTGGATCTGCTTCTCGCTGGGAGCGGAGGCGGACGGGGCCGGAGCCGCGCCGCCCGCCGCGCCGCCACCGCCGCCGAAGCTGACGTCCGAGCAGGAGTAGAACGCCTCCGGGCTGTCCGACCGCTGCCAGACCGCGTACAGCAGGTGCTTGCCGGAGCGCTGGGGCAGCTTGCCGGAGAAGGTGTAGAAACCGCCGGTGGCGGCCGGGTCGGTGGACGTCGCGACCGGGTTCGCGAGGTCCAGGTCCTTCCAGGCGAGCGGCTTGGCGGGGTCGTAGCCGGGCTTGGTGAGGTACACCTTGAACGTGCCCTTGTGCGGGGCCGTCACGCGGTACTTGAAGGTGTGCGAGCCGCTGCGGACGCCGGTCGCGGGCCAGTCGGCGCGGGGGAGGTCGAGACCCTTGAACTCCGCGTTGTTCGCGCTGCAGAGCTTGCCGTCCGGTATGAGCTGCTGGTGCCGGCCGCCCGCGTCGCCGATGCGGATGCCGTTCCAGTCGTAGAGGGCCTGGGTGCCACCCGCCGCGACCGCCGCCTTGCACGCGGCCGACTTCGGGCTCTCGGGGCCTTCGGCGTAGCACTGCGAGACCCGGCTGACCGGGTCGCCCATCGAGCCGTGCGCGGCGGCCGGTGCGGCGGTCAGCGCGGTCAGGGCGAGCGGGAGGCTGCCGAGGGCGGCGACGGAGGCGGCCTTGCGGCGTGCGGGCATGCGGGAACTCCTCGAAACGGTGCATGGGGCAGGTCCGGGCCGGAAGGGGCCGGAATCCCGTGGGGTGCTCCGAAGCTAGCCCCTGAGAACCGTGAAATCGCCTGCTGGGGGCGGGTGGAGGAGATCCTTATGGCCCGCTTAAGGGAGTGTTCGGACTGGCATCAGGTAGGTACCGTCGCGGCATGGCAGACGAGGAGATCCGACCGGCCCGCGCCGCCGACGTACCGGTCGTCACGGAGGTGGTCGACGCGGCCTTCCGCCCCTACATCGAGCGCATCGGGCAGGTGCCCCAGCCCATGGAGGAGGACCACACGGCGAACGTGGCCGCGGGCAAGGTGTTCGTGACGGGCGATCCGGTCACCGGGCTCGTCGTGGTCGAGGCGTTCGACGACCACCTCTTCCTCGACACCATCGCCGTCCACCCCGCCGCGCACGGCAGGGGGGTGGGGCGGCGGCTGCTCCGGTTCGTGGACGCACACGCGCGTACGCTCGGCCTGCCCGAGGTCAGGCTCTACACGAACGCGCTGATGTGGGAGAACCAGCAGATCTATCCGAAGTACGGCTACGAACTCGTGGAGCGCCGCGTGGACGGGCCCTACGACCGTGTCCACTACCGCAAACGGCTGCTCTGAGCGTTGCGTCTCATGACCGGCACCGGCCGCTCAGGCGTCCGGCCACCAGGTGCGTGCGATGTCCTTGCGGACCTCCGGGCGCCCGGCGGGACGCTCGTCGGCCTCCTCGCGGACCCGGCGGACGTCCGACTTCTTCAGGGGCTTCTGCACGGTCACACGGCGCATGGCTGCCTCCTTAAGGGTCTACCGGGTTCCGCGTTCTCACGGAGGTAGACCTTTCGGGGGAGGGTTACTCATCGTTCCTGGTCTGTCAGTGGCGGCAGTCACGATTCGGTTGTCAGTGGCGGGTGTCACTCTGGGGCCATGACGAACGTGGACTGGGACGCCGAGGCCGCCTCCTTCGACGAGGAGCCGGACCACGGCCTGCGCGACCCCGAGGTGCGCCGTGCCTGGGCCGGTCGGCTGCGCGACTGGCTGCCGGGGCGCGCCGGCGACGTGCTCGATCTCGGCTGTGGCACCGGCAGCCTGTCACTCATCGCGTCTGAACAGGGGCACCGGGTGACGGGCGTGGACCTCTCCCCGGCGATGGTGACGCTCGCGCGGGAAAAGCTCGCCGGGCGCGACGCCGTGTTCCTCGTCGGTGACGCGGCGGCACCGCCGGTCGGGGAGCAGCGCTTCGACGCCGTGCTCGTGCGGCACGTCCTGTGGGCCCTGCCCGAGCCTGCCCGCGCCCTCAGGCACTGGCGCGGGCTGCTGCGGCCGGGCGGGCGGCTGGTGCTGGTCGAGGGCGTGTGGGGGAGCACCGAGCCGGTCGGCATACCCGCCGAGCGGCTCACCGGCCTGCTCGCCCCGATCGCCGGTCAGGTGCGCGTGCAGCGGCTGTCGGACGATCCGCTGCTGTGGGGCGGGCCGGTGACGGACGAGCGGTACGCGGTGGTCGCGGAGATCCGCGACTCAGGCCAGGAGGGCCTCGAAGCCGCCGCCGCGGGCCAGTGACTCCAGTTCGTCGAGCGCGGCCAGCGCGGCGGATGCCGCGTCCGGGTCCGACTCGCCGAGCCCGCTCTCGGCGAACTCGTCCTCGTCCAGGCGCCGCACGTCCGTGCCGTCCGCGGAGAGCCACAGGTCGAGGTCGAGATCCTCCACGACCAGCTCCGGGCCGGAGCGCCGGGCGGGGCGGGTGACGTCGCAGTACCAGCCCTTCAGCGTGCCTGTGGCGGAGCGGACCTCCTTCACCGCGTACCACCGGTCGCGCCAGTAGTACTCCGTGAAGACGTCCCCGGGCTCGAAGCGGACGAACCCGAAGTCGCGGACGCCGGAGCCCGCCCAGGCGGCGCGGACCGCCACGCGCGTGCCGTCGTCCGCCAGCAGCTCGCCGCTGTAACGGATCTTCGTACGGCCCGCCTTGACGAGGACGACGTCCAGCTGCGGGTTCCGGTCAGCCGACTGAGGGCTCCGGTCAGCCGAGTTCGCGGACATGACGCACCTCCTTCGCGCAGATCTCGTAGCCGAACCACTTGTTGATGGCGATCATCGGCTCGTTCCCCGTGTCGTTGCCGGTGAAGGCCTCCGTGCACCCCGCCGCGCGGGCGCGATGCAGCGAGTCGTTCTTGGCGAGCTTCGCCAGGCCCCTGCCGCGGAACTCCCGGGCGGTGCCGGTCATCGCGGTGGCGTAGCGGGAGTCGCCGTCCGTGTAGGCCACGCTGAAGGCGGCCGGTCGCCCGTCGACGACCGCGACGGTGGTCAGGTCGCGGTTCAGCAGCGGGTGCTTCCAGTGTTGCTCGAGCCAGGCCTCGTAGTCGGTGAACTCCACGGCGATGTCGCTCGGTTCGTCCGACGACGTCGCCGCGTCCAGTTCGAACAGGGGGCGCGGGTCGTCCGCGAAGTCGGCGGCAGTGCGCAGCTCGACGCCGGACGGTGGCTCCTGCCGGGGCGGGAGCGTGCCGCCCGCCAGGTCCAGGCGCAGGAACCAGGCGGAGCGGCTGGCCCGGAAGCCGTGCCGCTCGGCGAAGGCGCGGTTGTCCGGCTCGTCCAGGACCCACGCGAACAGCTTCGTGACGCCCAGGCGTCCCAGGCGCTCCTCCGCCGTACGCAGCAGCAGCGAACCGGCGCCGCGGTTCCTGCGGTCGGGGCGTACGTAGATGTTGGCCGAGCCCTGGCCGGGTTCCGGGCTGTCGTGGGCGACGCTGACCTGGGCGGTGCCGATGATCTCGCCGTCCTCCTCGGCGATGAGCTGCCCGAAATGGGCGTCAGGGTGGACGTGCGTCAGGGTGTGCACCACCGACTCGGGGGTGGACAACATGTACGGAAGGGCGAGGCGCCGGGTGTCGGAGAACCCCTCGGCATCGGCTCGGACATCGGGACGCAGGTCGCGCACGATCATGGTCATGAAGGCGCACGCTACGCGTGAAGCCATCCGGGGTGCCTCTCATTTTCCGTCGGGTGCGCGACAATCGGCCTGTGACCCTGAAGATCGACATCGACGACAGCGCCCCGCCCTACGAGCAGGTGCGGGCGCGGATCTCCGAGCAGGCGCGGTCCGGTGCGCTGCCCGTGGGCTACCGGCTGCCGACCGTGCGGGGGCTGGCCGAGTCGCTGGGCCTCGCCGCGAACACGGTCGCCAAGGCGTACCGGGCGCTGGAGGCGGACGGGGTGATCGAGACCAGGGGCCGCAACGGCACGTTCGTGGCCGCCGCCGGATCGGCCGCGGACCGCGAGCTGGCCTCGGCCGCACAGGCCTATGTGGAGCGGGCCAGGCGACTCGGGCTGGACGAGGAGGCCGCGCTCGCCGCGGTCCGGGACGCCCTGCGCGCGGCTTACGGGAACTAGGGCCTGTCGTTTGGATCAGGCCGCAGGGAATCGGCGGATTCTTTCAACGCCGGTGAGCGGGGCCTGGCGCGTGGAGCTGCAAGGCGGAGGA
>NZ_JBEOXI010000410.1:0-4589 GCF_040296465.1 Streptomyces sp. NPDC002130 | reverse complement strand
GGCGGCCACTCCCAGGGCACGGAGGTACGCCTGGAACTGCCCCTGGCCGCCCTGACCACCCCCACCGCATGACCCCACGACCCGAGAGGAGGCCCCTGATGCCGGACCAGAGGCCCCACCCCACCGGCGCCCCGCAGCCGCCACCGCACCACCCGTTCGCCGACCTCCCGCAACCGGCACAACCGGTTCGTCGCCTCCGGGTCGTCGTGGCGGACGACAACCCGGTCGTCCGGGCCGGTCTGACCGCCCTGCTCTCCGGCCGCGCGGACATCGAGGTCGTGGCGGAGGCCGTCGACGGCCGCCAGGCCTACGAGGCCGCCCACCAACACCGCCCGGACGTCGTCCTCCTCGACGTGCGCATGCCCGGCGTGGACGGCATCTCGGCCCTCCCGCACCTGGTGGGGATCGCTCCCGTGGTGATGCTGACCTACAGCAGGGAGTCCGAGATCGTCCAGGAGGCCCTGCGCCGGGGAGCGGGCGGTTACCTGGTCCACGGCGAGTTCACGGCCGACCAGCTGGTCGACGCCGTACGGGACATCAAGGAGGGCCGGCCCCACTTCACGCCCACGGCGGCGGGCGCCCTGCTGGCCCAACTCCGCCGGGACCAGACGCCGGCTCCGCCCCTGCCGGAAGGTCTGGGCGGTTCATCGAGTGCGACTGCATACGGAATTCCCACTTCCGCAAAATCGCATAGTCAACCTCAGAACCCCTCCCAGCCAGCCCATTTCGCTCCTCACCCCGCCCCACCCCCGCTCATTTCTCCAGAAAACCTTTCGCAAATGCAACCACATGTGGGACAGTCTTCGTCTGAGTGGACGAGTGGCCGTCCGGCTGCTCCCGACAGGTCGCGGTTCCAACTGAGCACGAGGGAGGCGGAGATCATGGACCTCATCGCGTCCGGCATGAACAACCAGCAGATCGCCGCCACGTGCTTCATCAGCGAAAAGACCGTCAAGAACCACATCAACCGCATCTTCGCCAAGCTGCACAGCACCAGCCGCTCCGAGGCCGCAGCGAAGTGGATCGGCACAGCGCCGGACACGCGTCGGGGACTGGGGTGACCTCCGGTGACGCGATGGAGGAACAACCCGTTGAGCCCGAGCGATTGGGCCCGGATTTGGGCCCTGGGGCCCTCTGAAGGACAGGGCGTGACGCCGTACGTTCCTCGTGTCGAAAACGACACAGCCGAATCCGGAGGGGAACACCATGAGCGACCTGATGCTGAAGACCGCCGTCGCGACCAAGGTCCGTGTGAACGGCTGGAAGAACACGACCGTCGAGGCGATGCAGCGCCGCGCCGACGACAAGGGGCAGACGGCGGTCGAGTACCTGGGCATCATCGCGGTGGTGGTGGCGATCGTGCTGGCGATCACGGGTACCAGCATCGGGACGACAATCCTCAACAAGATCACAACGTTGATCGACCGGGTCGGGAATTGACACGACCTCGCAGGTACGGCGACGCAGGGCAGGCTTTCCCCATCTACATCACGGTGGTGGGGGGCCTGCTCTTCCTTGCGCTCGCCTACTTCGCGGTCGGCCAGGCCACGGTGAATCGGGGTAGCGCCCAGACGGCGGCAGATGCCGCGGCGCTCGCGGCGGCCCAGGAGGCCCGGGACCAGCTTGCAGGCGAATGGGCCAAGGCAGTTCTCGACCCGGACAAGTGGCAGGACATCTTCAACGGCAACGTACAACTGGTCGGCGATCCGTGCTCACGTGCGTATCAGCTAGCGGGCCAGAACGACGCCGATGTCCAGGGATGCTCGGGCAGCGGATTGCCTCTGGGATACGAGGTCGTTGTGCAGACGCGGAAGCCGATGGGGGAGTCCATCGTCCCCGCCACAGCGCAGAAGAGATCGACGGCCAATGCCACGGCCGTCATCGAGCGCCTCTGCGAGTTCAAGCCCCTTCCCGAAGACGCGGGGGACGACGAACTCCCCCGTCTCACCTGCGACGGCAGGAACTGGGATCTGAAACCGGACAACCTCACCGAGCTTCCGGAACCCGAGGATCTTTTCGACGTCCACCTGGCCGACTGAGAAGCGAACGACGAGTGATGAAGGAAGCGGAGAGATGAGCATGCGGTTCACTGAGAGGGCCCGCAGGAGGATGGTCGCGTTGACCATGGCGGCCGGACTGGCCCTGGGCGCGGTCGGCTGCAGTGGCGGTGGTGGCGACGACGACAAGAAGCCGGATACCTCGGCCTCCGCTTCCAAGGACCGCGGCTCCGCGCCCAGCGCTCAGGAGGGCAAGTCCGAGGCGCCGCTGGCCGAACTCAAGGGCAAGGATGGGTTGCTCTTTCAGATCACGTCGGCGCAGCGGGACGCGGGCGGCTTCCTCACTGTCAACGGCCAGTTCAAGAACGACGGTTCTGGTTCGGTGACCATCCCTGCCGAACTGCGCGGTGACGAGACGGAGATCCTCAAGCACGGCACGTCACTCGGCGGCGCCACGCTCGTGGACTCGAAGGGGAAGAAGCGCTACTACGTACTGCGCGACACTGATGGACGGCCATTGACCACGACAGGTCTCACCACGATCCAGTCCGGACAGACCATCCCCGTCTTCATCCAGTTCCCCGCACCCCCCGCGAGCGCAACCGACGTCACCCTCCAGGTCCCGACGTTCTCCAGCGGCACCATCAAGATCTCCGGGTGAGGCCGGCCATGAAAACCCGCACGCGTACCCGATCGGCGACTCCACGCCTCGCCCTGGTCCTCACCGCCGCCGGCCTCATGGTCGCCACGAACCTCTACGGCGCCGTCTCGGCCCAGGCCGACGAAACCCCCGGCGTCCCACCCGGCACCGAGGCCTCCGCCTCCGCCCCCGTCGAGGTCGACCCCAACGACCCCGACCTCAAGATCCCCGAAGGGGCCACCCTCGCCGAACCCAAAGTCCTCGACATCAAACAGGTCGTAGAAGACCAAAGCGGCGACGAACGCCGCGAGGACACCAACGCTGACGTCAAGTTCGCCCTCCAGGCCGAGGTCCTCTTCGGCAAGGACAGCGCGAAACTCAGCGGCGAGGCAAAGGCCCGTATCGCCGCGATCGCGGAGGAGATCAAGACGCAGAACGCGACGAAGATCCGCGTCTTCGGCTTCACGGACAACCTCGGCTCCTCCGCACACGGCGACGTCCTCTCCAAGAAGCGCGCCGACGCCGTACAGAACGTCCTCGACCAGCAACTGACAAACTCCAACGTCACGTACGAGGTCCGCGGCTACGGCGAGCAGTACCCCATCGCCGACAACTCCTCGGAGACCGGCCGCAAGAAGAACCGCCGTGTCGAGGTCTCCTTTCCGCGCACAGAGAGTTGAGTCACCGAAAGTGGGCCCGGGGTTGGGGCCACGGGCCCATGCGTGCGTGATCGACGTTCCTTAGCCTCGGCTCGGTATCCGTCTTGAACGGCCGTTTATCGAGCTGAGCCGAGGTCGCGCATGTCCCCTGCCGGTGACCGGATACCCCCGCACGGAACGGGGGGTGCACAGAACAGCCCGTCCTGGGAACGGCGTTCGCCGTTGCCGAGGGAGCTGGGCTGGGCGCAGGTACTGCTGTGGGTGCAGTTCGCGCTGACGGCGCTGTACGTGATCACCGTGCTGTCGGTGGTGACGTACTACTCCGGGGAGATCTTCGGGATCCTGGTGTACGACTCGCTGCCCAGCGTGGCCGGGATCTACCTGGCCCGGCGCCTGTGGCAGGGCGGGGTGTGGACGAGCCGCGCCCTGATCGCCGTACAGGCGTGGATCGTGTGGCTGTCGTTCGGCACGCTGTTGCACGGTGATCTGCGGGGCATCACGCAGGCGGCGATGCCGGTGGCGGTCATCGTGCTGTTGCGCCGGGCCCGGTCGCGTGAGTGGTTCGACCCCGACGGATAGCCGGGCGAACCATGGAACGATATTGCGCGTGGCCGTTGGAACGGGACTCGAGGTCGTCGACGCTGGGCTCGGTCGGTCAGCATCCGAGCGGATCACGTCCCGTTCACATTTCGGCGCACGAGAAGGAGGCTTGGGAATGACAGAGAACAGTAGTCCCACAATCTTGAGTTGGTCTGTGAAAGAGTCTCTGCTGCAGTATGTTCGCGCGCTGGGTGAGATTTCGTATGTGTCTGGCCTCGTTGAGCTGGGTGACGAATTGGTCTGGCCACTGGCGTCCGATCATCATGACGCAGACGGGGTTCGGATTGCCGAGTTCAGTGGCGCGATCCATCTTCGTGCTCACGACGGGCTTCTCGATATCGTCATTGCCGATCCGGAAGTTCGTGTGAACGAGACGCAGGGGCAACTGAGCGTGAGGACCGCTCTGGACGCGCCGGAACGCGTCGTGATTGCGACCCTCGATGGTATCGAGAGCTCAGCGTCTGTCCTGCGAGCCGAAGTACAGGTGACCGCCGCCGGCTCAGCTGTGTTCGGCGCCAATTACCCTTCGGGTACGAGACTCTCGCCATTGACAATCGGCAGTGACCGCAACTGACAGACATCTTGCGGTCTTTCAGAATGGATCGAGGGACACGTTGTCCTCCTCCCCCATCTCGACTGCGGACGCGTAACGCACTGCGTGGCGCTCCAACGCCACGGCTGCTTGGGCCTTCC
>NZ_JBEOXI010000409.1:0-4607 GCF_040296465.1 Streptomyces sp. NPDC002130 | reverse complement strand
GACGGGGACGTCGGCGTCCTCGGCGAACTTGTGGATCCACGCGCTGTAGCCCATGAGACCTCCCGGCTCTCTGCACGACCCCATGGCGAAGGCCCCGCCGCTCGGAAGCGGCGGGGCCTTCGCCCACATGGGATGAGTGGAGATGGCGGGAATCGAACCCGCGTCCAACGGTGCAGAATCAGGGCTTCTCCGTGTGCAGTTCGCTGCGATTTTCTCGGCCCCGGCGATCACGCGAACAAGTCGCCGACGGGCCCAGTCACTGTTTGATTTCCCATCGAACCCCGTGACCGGGCTCGATGGTTTAGTTCCCTAGCTTATGCCAGGATCCGGGTCGGGAACGCTCCCGGGCTGACACCCATTTAGGGTCCTTCAGTCACTGCTTATCAGGCAGCGAGGGCGAAGGACTGGGAATCGCGCTTGGTGTTGGCGATTATTTTTTGCGACATATGGTTTACGAGATCATTGCCGCTTCCTCGACACGCTTCCCCTGCTTCGACAGCCGCTGTCGAAACCGATCATCCCCATGTTGTGTTGACAATCCCCTCCGGAGAGGGGCACGCACCCGCCGTGGGGTGCAGTCACCATCGTACGTGACCAACGCAGGTCGGTGCCAGCGTATTCCCTACGCCCCGCGCTGCCTCCGCTTCACGGCCGCGATCGCGCGGTCGGTCTCCCGGCGGTCCTGCTTCTCCCGGAGCGCCTGGCGCTTGTCGTACTCCTTCTTGCCCTTCGCCAGCGCGATCTCGACCTTGGCCCGGCCGTCCTTGAAGTACAGCGCGAGGGGCACGATGGTGTGACCCGTGTCCCCCGACTTCGACTCCAGTTTGTCGATCTCGGAGCGGTGCAGCAGCAGCTTGCGCTTGCGCCGCGCGCTGTGGTTGGTCCAGGTGCCCTGGCTGTACTCCGGCACGTGCACGTTGTGCAGCCACGCCTCACCGTCGGTCAGCTGCACGAAGCCGTCGACCAGCGACGCCCGTCCCTGGCGCAGGGACTTCACCTCGGTCCCGGTGAGGACCAGGCCGGCCTCGTAGGTGTCGATGACGAGGTAGTCGTGCCGCGCCTTCTTGTTCTGCGCGATCAGCTTGCGCCCTTTTTCCTTAGCCATAGTGCCGACCATTTTCGCACTACGGAGGGGCCCTGCGGAAAGTCGATTACGAGGAGCTCGCGAGGCCGCGCAGTACGGTCCCGGCCCGCTGGAGGGCGTCCTCGCCGGTCTCCAGGTCGGGCGTGATGCCCCGGCCGTCGACCCCGCGGCCGGAGGGGGTGCGGTAGTGCCCGACGGTCAGCTCCGCGACGGAGCCGTCGGGCAGCCGGCTCGGCATCTGGACCGAGCCCTTGCCGAAGGTGCGGGAGCCCACGACGAGTGCCCGTCCGCGGTCCTGTACGGCACCGGTGAGGAGCTCGGCCGCGCTCATCGTCCCGCCGTCGACGAGCGCGACCAGCGGTTTCGTGGTGTCCCCGCCGGACTCGGCGTGCAGGGCGCGCTGCTCGCCGTCGACGTCGTAGGTGGCGACCAGGCCGCCGTCGAGGAAGGCGGACGCGGCGGTCACGGCCTCGGTGACCAGGCCGCCGGAGTTGCCGCGCAGGTCGAGGACGATCCCGGCGCGGGACGGGGTCCGGCGGACGGCTTCGCGGACCTGGCGGCCGGAGCCCTTGGTGAAGGTGTCGACCTTGATGACGGTGACGCGGCCCGCGAGCTCCCGGACGGTGACCGAGTCCGTGGACAGCTGGGCCCGGCGCACGGTTTCGGTCCACGCGCGACTGCCGCGCTCCAGGCCGAGACGGACGGTGGTGCCCGCGGGGGCGTCGGTGGCGTCGCCGCGCAGTAAGGAGACGACCTCGGTGACGGGCCGGCCGTCGGTCTTCTCTCCGTCGACGCTGCGCAGCAGGTCTCCGGGGCGGATCCCGGCGGTGGCGGCGGGCGACCCGGCGCGCACCTTCGTCACCTCGATACGGCCGTCCCGTTCACTGCGGGCCCACAGGCCGACGCCGGTGTACTGGCCGTCGAGGGACTCCTCGAACTCCTCGTACTCGCCCGGGGAGTAGACGGCGCCCCAGCGGTCCCCGCTCCGGCTGACGGCGCGCTTCGCGGCCTGGATCGGGGACTTGCCGTCGGCCATGGCCTCCTCGGCGGCCCGGGCGACATCCGCGTGGTGTGCGGCCGAACCCGCCGAACGGACCTCGTCCGGCGCGGACTTCATCTGGCCCTGGGGCAGCGCCCCGGTGGCCGCACCGGCGACGAGCACGCTCGTGAACACCAACGTCAGGGCGGCCCCGCGACGGATGCGACGGGGCTGACAGAACGGGTCACGACCTGACATGCCGGTGAGTCTAGGACAAGCGGAAGGGCCGTACGGTCGGTTGACCGTACGGCCCCTCTTGGCATGCGTCACACCTTCAAGTACTTGCGCAACGCGAAGAACGCCGCCAACGCGGGCATCAGGAGGCTCGTCGCGAGGATGAGCGGCAGCTTGGTGAGGACGGCGTCCCAGCCGATGAAGTTGATCAGTGTCAGCTGGTCGGCCAGGGCGAGTCCGTGATCGATGAGGAAGTACCGGGCGAGCAGCAGGAAACCGCACGCGAGGGTGCCGCCGATGAGTCCGGCGACCGCGGCCTCCATGATGAACGGCGCCTGGATGTAGAAGCCGGAGGCACCGACCAGTCGCATGATGCCGGTCTCACGCCGGCGGCTGAACGCGGAGACGCGCACGGTGTTGACGATCAGCATCAGCGCGACGACCAGCATCAGCGCCATCACCGCACGGGCGGCCCAGTTCATGCCGTTCAGCAGCTTGAACAAGTTGTCCAGGATGCCCTTTTGGTCCTGTACGGACTGCACGCCGTCCCGGCCGTTGAAGGCGGTGGCGATGACCTGGTACTTCTCCGGGTCCTTCAGCTTGATGCGGTACGACTCCTGCATCTGGTCCGGCGTGAGGGAGCTGGCGAGCGGGGAGTCGCCGAACTGCTCCTTGTAGTGCTTGTACGCCTGGTCCTGCGACTCGTACGTGACCGCCTGGACGACGTTCATCTTGTCGAGGTCGGCCTTGATCTGCTTCTTCTGGTCGTCGGTCACCGCGCCCTTGGCGCAGTTGGGGTCCGACTCGGCATCGCTCTTGTTGCAGAGGAAGATCGAGACGTTGACCTTGTCGTACCAGTAGCCCTTCATGGTGTTGACCTGGTCGCTCATCAGGAGCGACCCGCCGAACAGGGCGAGCGACAGGGCGACGGAGACGACGACGGCGAAGGTCATCGTCAGGTTGCGGCGGAGACCGACACCGATCTCCGACAGGACGAACTGGGCGCGCATGGCGACTGGTTAAGCCTTTCCGTGGATCTCGGGTGCGGTATCAGTGCTGGTAGCCGTAGACACCGCGGGCCTGGTCGCGGACGAGGCGGCCCTTCTCCAGTTCGATGACGCGCTTGCGCATCTGGTCCACGATGTTCTGGTCGTGCGTGGCCATCACCACGGTCGTGCCCGTCCGGTTGATGCGGTCGAGCAGCTTCATGATGCCGACGGAGGTCTGCGGGTCGAGGTTGCCGGTGGGCTCGTCGGCGATGAGCAGCTTGGGGCGGTTGACGAAGGCCCGCGCGATGGCGACGCGCTGCTGCTCACCACCGGACAGCTCGCCGGGCATCCGGTCCTCCTTGCCGCCGAGCCCGACGAGGTCGAGCACCTGCGGCACGGACTTGCGGATCTCGCCGCGCGACTTGCCGATGACCTCCTGCGCGAAGGCGACGTTCTCGCCGACCGTCTTGTTCGGCAGCAGGCGGAAGTCCTGGAACACGGTCCCCAGCTGGCGCCGCATCTGCGGGACCTTCCAGTTGGAGAGGCGGGCGAGGTCCTTGCCCAGAACGTGCACCTGACCGTGACTGCACCGCTCCTCGCGGAGGATCAGCCGCAGGAAGGTGGACTTTCCGGAGCCGGAGGACCCCACGAGGAAGACGAACTCGCCTTTCTCGACCTCCAGGGACACATCCCTGAGGGCGGGGCGGGTCTGCTTGGGGTAGACCTTGGAGACGTTGTCGAATCGGATCACGGATGCACCACGGGTCGCCGGGGGTAGATGAGCGTGACCATACGCGAACCGGGTGGGGCACCGCAGTCACCGACCGTGGTTGCGCCACGGATGTGCCATTTTGTGCCGAGCGCCGAGGGGCGCGGGGGGACTGTGCGTACCACCACAGAAAACGCGCAGCCGCGCGACGGCCGACGGAACCTGGCAAAGTGGAGGGGGAACATTCCCACCCCCACGGACGTTGGACACGTGGAACCGGCGCAAGGAGGGCAAGCGCATGACGTACGACCGGCTGGTGTGCGCGAACTGCGCGTCCCCCGTGAACGAGGGCCGCTGCCCCGTGTGCCGCGCGAACCGCGAGCGGCTGCAACAGGAGAACTTCCTGGCGGGCATGAACCCGATGGCTCTGATCGCACTGCTGACGGTGCTGATCGCCGCGGTGGCCCTGCTGGCGCACCAGACCGCGTGACGGCGTAAGCCCCCAGCGCAACACCGAGGGCCCGGAGGGTTAGCTCCGGGCCCTCGGTGTTGGGGTGGGCGCACGGTCCGTACGGACGCGGCTAACCTCAGGGGGCAGCGCCCCCGCGGGCG
>NZ_JBEOXI010000408.1:0-4626 GCF_040296465.1 Streptomyces sp. NPDC002130 | reverse complement strand
AACTCCTCCGTGGGCTGCGACAGGGCCTGCTCGGTGAAGCGGCGGACCTGGCGGGGCGCCTTGAGGTCGCGGTAGCACTCGGCGGCGTCGGCGGCACCATGGTCACGGCGGGGCGCGGTCTCCAGGGGCCGCCCGCGCCGGCCTTCGAGCGGAGGGACGAGATGGGATCGGCGATGGACGAGCGGTTTCACCGCCGGCAGAGATGGGCCGCCCGGGGCGCCCTGGCCGCGGCCGCGCTGGCGGCCCTGCTGCCACTCGTCTCCGGCGGCCTGCGAGGGCTGCTGCTGCTCGTGGCGGGCCTCGCGGGACTCGCCGTGACCGCGGCCGCGCTCTGGTGGGTCCTGTCCCGGCGAGGAGTGGTCCGGATCGCGTCGGCCGCGCTGGCCGTCGTCGCGCCCGTCGGCCTCATCACGCTTTTCGCCGCCGCGAATCTGCTCTGGGTGGTCTTCCTGTCCCTGCTCCTGTGGTGCGGGGCGGTCTGGAGCGGCCGCTACGCCCTGCGCAGCACAGGGCTGCGGACCGTACGGGTCAAGGAGTACCGCACACCGCCGCCATTGCGCCCCTTCCTGTTGCTCAACCCGCGCTCGGGCGGCGGCAAGGTCGAGAAGTTCAACCTGCAGGCGAAGGCCGAGGCGTTGGGTGCCCAGGTCGTGCTGCTCGACCCGGACCAGCACCAGGACGTCACCGCCCTGGCCAAAGCCGCCGTGGCCGACGGAGCCGACCTCCTGGGCGTCGCGGGCGGCGACGGCACCCAGGCCCTGGTCGCCGCCGTCGCCGCGGAACACGGACTGCCGTTCCTCGTCATCGCCGCCGGCACGCGCAACCACTTCGCCATGGACCTGGGCCTGGACCGGGACGACCCCGCCACCTGCCTCGACGCCCTCACCGACGGTGTCGAACTCCGCGTCGACCTCGGGTTCGCCGACGACCACCCGTTCGTCAACAACGCCTCGTTCGGCGTGTACGGGGCCGTGGTGCAGAGTCCCGGCTACCGCGAGGGGAAGGTGGGCGCGGCCCTGGAGCGCCTGCCCGACCTGCTCACCCGGCAGAGCGGGCCGCGTCTGACGGCCACCGCCGACGGCACCATCGTCGCCGACCCGCAGGCGGTCCTGGTCAGCAACAACGCCTACCGCATGGACGACCCCTTCGGCTTCGGCCGACGCGAGCGGCTCAACTCCGGGCGGCTGGGGGTGCTCGCCGTCCGTGTGGACAGCGCCGTGGAAGCGGCCGAACTCCTGCTGTCCCCACGCCCGGAGGGGCTCACCGTGCTCACCGCCCAGCGCGTCGTCGTCGAGGCCGACCAGGCGGAGTTGGAGGTCGGCCTCGACGGCGAGGCGCTCACCATGCCCGCCCCCGTCCACTGCCGCATCGCACGCCGCGCCCTGCGCGTCCGCGTACCTCGCGACCGTCCGGGAGTGCCCGAGGCGCCCCCGCGCCTCGACTGGCGCCGGCTGCGGAAGCTGGCGGCCGCGGTGGGGCGCACCGCCGTCCCCACGCGCTCCCGGCGCACCTGAGCGCCGGCACGGCACTCACGCAGGAGGTCCCCCATGCCACGCGGCACGGGGGACCTCCTGCGTCACGCCGTCGGTCACGCCTCCTTGGGCCCGGCCTGCTGCACCACCTCGAAGGACCACAGCGTCGAGCCGCTCGCCGCGGGCTTCGGCCGGTCGCCGCCCTCGCCGCCGCCCTGGTGCGCGCTCTTCATCGGCCCCTCCATCCAGGCCTGGAACGACTCCTCGTCACGCCACCGGGTGTAGACGAGGTAGGTGTCGGTGCCCTCCACGGGGCGGAGCAGCTCGAACCACTCGAACCCGTCGGAGTTCTCCACGGCGTGCGCCCGGGAGGCGAACCGCTTCTCCAGCGTCTCCCGCTGCTCGGCGGGCACGGTCAGCACGTTGATCTTGACTACGCTCATGGGCCCCATCTTGCCCGATGGCACAACCGCGCAGGTCGAACCCCTCCGCCTCCGCATTCTTTTGAACGCGTTCAAATATGGGCTAGGGTCGCTTCCGGACGATGAGGGGGAGGCCTTCATGAAATTCGTGATACCCGGCGGCACCGGACAGGTCGGCACGCTCCTGAAGCGCGCGCTGAGCGCGGCGGGACATGACGTCGTGGTGCTCAGCAGGCAGCCCGCGGGGCCGGGCGAAGTGCACTGGGACGGGGCCACCCCCGGGCCCTGGGCATCGGAGGTCGACGGCAGCGATGTCGTGGTCAACCTGGCCGGCCGGAGCGTGAACTGCCGTTACACCCCCGCCAATCTTCAACAGATGATGGACTCCCGGGTCCACTCCGCCCGGGCCGTGGGCGAGGCCATCGCAGCGGCGGACCGACCGCCACGGGTGTGGCTGCAGATGAGCACCGCGACCGTCTACGCCCACCGCTTCGACGCGGCCAACGACGAGGCCACGGGCGTGATCGGCGGCGGCGAACCCGGCGTCCCCGGCTACTGGGGCTACAGCGTCGACATCGCCGGGAACTGGGAGCGGGAGCAGGAGAAGGCCGACACCCCGCACACCCGGAAGGTGGCCCTGCGCGCCGCCATGGTGATGAGCCCGGACCGCGGAGGGGTCTTCGACGTCCTGCTGCGACTGGCCCGGCTCGGCCTCGGCGGCCCGGTCGGCGGCGGCGCCCAGTACGTGTCCTGGATCCACGACCGGGACTTCGCCCGGGCGGTCGAGTTCCTCGTCGCGCGGGACGACATCGAGGGGCCGGTGAACCTCGCCGCCCCCGGGCCCCTGCCGCAGCGCGCTTTCATGCGCGCTCTGCGCGACGCGTGGGGCATCCCGGTGGGCCTGCCCGCGACACGCTGGATGGCGGAGATCGGCGCGTTCGTCCTGCGCTCGGACACCGAACTCCTGCTGAAGAGCCGCCGGGTCGTCCCCGGCCGCCTGCTCGAAGCGGGCTTCGACTTCCGGCATCCCGAGTGGCCGGAGGCCGCGGACGACCTCGTACGACGTCTCCGCGGCCGCGCGGCGAGGTGAGCTCGGGTCAGCTCTGCTGCTTGCCCTGCTCCAGGGCCTTGCCGGTCATGTCGGTGACCTGCCCGGCCGGAGGCTCGTCCGCCTCCACCTCGGTACCGAAGTCGGTGAAGTCCATGACCGTGCGCACCGTGACCTTCTCGGGTGCGGACGAGGCGCCGGAGGACGACCGCTGCGTCGCCTCCTGGGTCTTGACGGTCATGTCGATCTGCTGACGGCGCATCCGGCCCTCGTCGTCCAGCCACACGTCCATCGGCAGGGTCGGACCGACCTGCTTGCGCAGGGTGTCGCCGTTGGGCAACTCGGCGACGTCGACGCTGACGCGGTAATGCGTGGTCTTCACGCCGTCGATCGTGGCCGTGCCCTTCTTGGTCACGTCCTTGTCGGTGATCGCTTTGGCGTACGCGGCGGACTGCGCCGGGTCACTCATGGACTGGTCGCCCGCGCCCTGCTGTGCGGCGACCTTCCCCAGATCGATCTTGATCCAGGGCTTGCCGCCGGGCGCCTGCCCCTTGGGCATCTTCTGGTAGAGGACCTGGTCGATCACGCGCTGCTCGATCTGCCGACCCTGTACCGAGAGCGTCATGACGCTGTCGCCGTCGTCCAGGTCCACCGCGCCCTGCCCGTCGGCGGTCTGTGAGGTGCCCTGGGCGGAGGTCCGCACCTTCAGCTTCACCTTGGCGGTGTCCTCCTCGGCCGTCCTGTCGTAGGCCGACCGCACCGCCTGTGTGCCCTGCTCCTGGGCGCCGGCGCTGGTCTTCGCCGACGAACCCCGTGCGTCGCCGTCGTCGCCGCAGCCGACCAGCACCGTCCCTGCCAGGACTCCGGCGACGCTTAAGGCGCAGACCCGCCTGCCGTTACCTGCCCTGCCCATCGAACCAGCCCCTCTCAGGTGTGTGGTGCGACCCAAGTGCCCAAGCCGGGCATGAACACACCTGTGTGGCCGAGGAGTTGGATACCGGGAGCGACAGGCGCCCCGGTCAGTGGCCGCGGCCCCTGAGCTTGCCGAGGAGGCGCTGGGCCTGGGCCCGCTTGCGGGGGTCGGCCGCTGCCCGTCGTGCCTGCTCCGCGGCCCGCCGTCCCTGCGGGCTCTTGGCGAACTCCTTGAGGCGATTCAGCATTCCGGCCATGACACAGATTCCTTCCAGTGGTGATGTCGCTTGTCTGTAGTGCGCCTACCCCTCCGGCGCGGTGCTCAGGCACACCACCGCCCGGTCGGTGCGCGACCGAATGTGTTTGCCGCCGGAGTCAGAGGCAAGTCGGTGTCCATGACTGAAGAGAACAAGCGCACGAATCAGAAGGCGAGCACGGCAGGGACCGCCGAGTCCAAGGCCCGCCGCACGGCGGACAAGGCCACCGCGCCGGCCTCCCAGGCGGCGAAGGGTGCCGCGGACAAGGCCGGTGAGGCGGCGTCAGCGGCCAAGTCGGGCGCGGAGCGCTCCGCGGAGACGGCCAAGACGGCCGCCCAGACCGCGGCCAAGGGCGTCGAGGCGGGCCGCCAGGCGGTCGTCACGGCCTCCGGCCACGTCGCCACCACGGCGAAGACGGCCTGGACGGTCATCGCCCACCGCAAGCTCGTGGCCGCGGGCGTCGGAGCGGGCCTGACCGCCCTGAGCGCCGCGTCCTACGCCGTCGGACGCCGTGC
>NZ_JBEOXI010000407.1:0-4631 GCF_040296465.1 Streptomyces sp. NPDC002130 | reverse complement strand
GTGGCAAGACGGCGTGCGCGAGCGCGGCGCGCTGCGCCTGCGTGCGTTGCCGGTGATGTCCGTCGTCTTCCAGGCGCCGGCCGTGTCCAGGGAGTTGTACCGGCCGCCCTCGGTCCGGCCGCCGCTGCACAGCTGGCCGTTGGGGACGACGGCCTGGAAGTTCCCGCCGGAGCCGTTGCGGTACAGGCCGTTCCAGTTCCACATGGCGTTGGCGTCGGCCCGCCACGCCTGCCAGCACATGGGGTCCTGCTGGGCCATCGCGGGATTCAGGTGGTCACTGCCCCAGCGCAGCCAGCAGCCGTAGTTGCGGGAAGCCGGGTCGACGACCGAGCCGTGGGCGACGGCGGTGCCGCTCCACGGGATGAGGCTGAGCAGCGCGGCGACCAGCACGCTCAGGGCGAGCGTCAGACGGGACCTGAACCTGGACACCGTCAAGTCATGACCATGACAATTCATGATCTCCTCTTCCGAATGTGGGGGTTGTCGTGCGTTCCTTCGCGTTTTCGATCATGTTTCGAAGTGGGAGCGCTCCCACTCTGAACAGAGTGCGCAACGATGACTCGGGTCGGCAATGCGCGATTGCGCCACTTCCGTGTCGGTCAGAGCCGGTCGAGTTCCTTCGTGGTGCGTCCGAGGCAGGTGACGTCACCCGGCTCGGGGATGTCGATCTCCTCGAAGCCCATGCGGTCGTAGAAGGCCCTGGCCCGGGTGTTGGCGTTCGCCATGACCAGGTGCACGGCCGGGACTCCCCCGTCCCGCAGGGCTCGCAGGAACGTCCGCATCAGGCGGCGGCCATGGCCCCTGCCCTGCCAGGCGGGCAGCAGGTCGATGTGCAGATGGGCGGGGTGCGCGGCCAGTTCGGGCAGAACCATCCGTTCGGGATGGTGCAGCAAGCCCGCGATCACCTCGTCCGGGGTGCGCGGCGGCCGGGGCGGTTCCGGGTAGGCGCCGGCGACCAGGGGCAACCACTTGGCACGGAAGGATTCGGCGAAGCGCGGGGTGTCCGCGGTGCCGAGGATGTAGCCGACCGCCTGCCCCTGCCCGTCGTCCAGCACGAAGGCCAGTTCCGGCTCCAGGTGGACGTACGGCGCCGCGAAGGTCGCGGGGAAGATGCCGGGGTCCGCGTAGTGGGGGCGGCTGTCCTCGCCGTGGTGGGCGGTGCGGACGCAGATGTCGTCGATGGCCGGACGGTCCTCGGGGCGGTAGGGCCGGATCGTGGGCGACGTGGTCATGGCGGCATCGTGCCCGCTGTGGGAGCGCTCCCTCAACCCTTTTCGGCCGGCCTCCGGACACCACACGTCGGCGCCTCACACCGGGCTTGCCCGAGCGCGGCTTAAGGCCCTCGCCAGGGGTTACCCGTCTCACATGGTGAAGCTGCATATTCCGGGACGGAAAGAACACCACGAGACCGAGGCCCCGCCTCCGGAAACCCCCCGCGCGGGGCCCGAGGCGCATCGCCCGGAGACCTTCGAGGAGGAACGCCGGGAGGCCCACGCCCCCGATTCCGAAGAGCCCGGGCCGAGCCCCGAGGTGGAGCGTGCGGCGCCGGACACGCCGACCGACCTGCCACGGAAGTCGTGGGGCGCGGTCTTGAAGGGCAGCATGCGGGAGTTCAAGGACGACGAGCTGACCGACCGGGCGGCCGCGCTGACCTACTACGGCGTGCTGGCGCTGTTCCCCGCGCTGCTGGTGCTGGTGTCGATGCTGGGCCTCACCGGCAGGTCGACCACGGACAAGGTGCTCGAGAACGTCCAGCAGCTGGCCCCCGGCTCGGCACGCGACATCATCATCCGGGCCGTCGAACAGTTGCAGGGCAACGCCGGGATCGGCTCGCTGATGGCGATCGTCGGCATCGTGCTGGCGGTGTGGTCGGCGTCCGGCTACGTGGCCGCGTTCATCCGCTCGGCCAACGCCGTCTACGACATGCCCGAGGGCCGGCCGGTGTGGAAACTGCTGCCGGTGCGGGTGGGGGTGACCGTCGTGCTGATGGTGATGGCCGTGATCAGTGCGCTGATCGTGGTCTTCACGGGTGGGCTCGCCCGGCAGGTGGGGACGACCCTGGGCATCGGTGACACCGCCCTGACGGTGTGGTCGTTCGCGAAGTGGCCCGTGCTGGTGCTGCTGGTGACGACCATGATCGCGATCCTGTACTGGGCGACCCCGAACGCCAAGGTGAAGGGCTTCCGCTGGATCACGCCGGGCAGTCTGCTGGCCCTGCTGATCTGGATGGTGGCGTCCGCCGGCTTCGCGATCTACGTGGCCAACTTCGCCTCGTACAACAAGACCTACGGCACGATGGCCGGTGTCATCGTCTTCCTCGTCTGGCTGTGGATCACCAACCTGGCGATCCTGCTGGGTCTGGAGTTCGACGCGGAGACGGTGCGCCAGCGGGCCATCGCCGGCGGACATCCGCCCGAGGCCGAGCCGTACACCCAGCCGCGCGACACCCGGAAATGGGACGAGCAGGACCGGCGCCGGCTGGAAGAGACCTGACGGTCCGTGCGGTTCAGCCCATGAGTCCGGCGGCCACCGTCGCGCCCAGGTCCCAGCACCGCTCGAGGTCGCCCTTGTCCGGCTCGCCGGTCACGGTCACGGCCTCGGCGGTGCGGCGCCAGCCGAGGCCCGTCGTGACCGACTCGATGCCGCGTACCGCTCCGGTGACGTCGTTGCCGCCGTGCACCCAGTAGCCGAAGGGGCGGCCGCGGGTGGCGTCCAGGCACGGGTAGTAGACCTGGTCGAAGAAGTGCTTGAGCGCTCCGGACATGTAGCCGAGGTTCGCGGGAGTGCCGAGGAGGAAGCCGTCGGCGGCGAGGACGTCGGAGGCGGTGGCGGACAGCGCGGGCACGCGGACGACCCGGACGTTCTCGATCTCGGGGTCCGTCGCCCCGGAGACGACGGCTTCGAACATCGCCTGGCAGTGCGGAGAGGGCGTGTGATGGACGATCAGCAAGGTGGCCACGGTACCTGACCCTGCCGCCTCGGCCCCCGCCACCGCAAGCGGTGACGGGGGCCGGGTGTCGCGGTCCCTCGACGGGACGGCGGCTTGTTCAGCAGTGGCCGCGGAACTCGACCGCGGCTCACACAGCGCTGAGCGCGCCTCGCTCAGCGGTGGCGCCGGCTCGCTCAGCGGTGGCCGCGGCGGCGGATCAGCAGGCAGGCCACGAGGACGGCACCGGCACCGGCCAGCAGGGCGGCACGGTGGTCGCGCACCTGCTGCGGGGCCTTGTCCTGCCAGACCTGCTCGGCCTGTGCGGCCTTCTGCTTGGCGCCCTGAGCGGCGGCGACGCCCTTCTGCTTGACCGGCTCGGGCAGCTTCTCCTCCACGGTGTGGGCGACGTGCGCGGCCTTGGCCCTGGCCTGCCCGCTCCACTCCTGGGCCTTCGCCCCGGCCTGTTCCCTGACCGCGACGGCCTTCTCACGGGCGCGTGTCTTGACGTCGGCCCGGTCCGCCAGGGCCTGGACGGTATCGCCCAGTTCGTGACGAGTGTGCTCGACCTGCTCGCGCAGCTCCTCCTGGCTGCGGGCGGTCGGCTCGTCGTGCGGGGGCTGGGTCATCGCTGTGCACTCTCCTTGATCTCGGCCACGTCGGCCTTCACGCTGTCGATGGTCTGCTGCGGGGCGGGCGGGGCGGCGCTGCGCACCTGTTTGCGGCCGGCCAGCGCCGTCAGGCCCGTGGCGACGGCCAGGACGCCCGTGACGATCAGCGCCGCCGCCCACACCGGCAGGGGTACGGCCAGGGCGGCGATCGCCGTGGCGACCAGGGCCTGGAGGGTGACGAAGCCGAGGACGCCGGCTCCGCCGAACAGGCCGCCGCCCTTGCCGTAGCGTTTGCCCTTCTCGGTCATCTCCGCCTGGGCGAGGCGCATTTCGCCGCGCACCAGGTCGGTCAGCTGCTCGGTGGCCCGTTGCACCAGCTCGCCCACCGGCTCCTCCCCGGCCGCCGGCGCGCTCCCTGTGCGGGGAGCGGCGGGGGCCGTGCGGTGCGTGTCCGCCATGACGATCACCTCCCGATCCGTAGTTCCTGGCCGAGTACCAGCGAGGACGGAAAGAACACCTGGTCGGACAACTTGTGATGACGAGGAGTGAGCGGCGCGAGATCTGGTACCCGTTCGTCGCTCACACACGAGAGAGGGAGGTTTCGCCTTGTCGCAGGTAGAGGAATCCATCGAGGTCCGCGTGCCGGTGCACACCGCGTACAACCAGTGGACGCAGTTCGAGTCCTTCCCCGAGTTCATGGACGGCGTCGAGCGCATCGAGCAGCGCACCGACACCCTCACGCACTGGGTGACGAAGGTCGGCGGACAGGCGCGGGAGTTCGACGCGGAGATCACCGAGCAGGTCCCCGACGAGCGCGTCGCCTGGACCACCGTGGGCGGCGAGGCGCGGCAGGCCGGTGTGGTGACGTTCCACCGCATCCAGGACGACACGACCAAGGTCATGCTGCAGATGGACTTCGACCCCAGTGGCGTGGCCGAGAACGTCGGCGACAAGCTGGGCTTCGTGAAGCGGCAGGTCTCCGGTGATCTGAAGCGGTTCAAGCAGTTCATGGAGGCTCGCGGGACGGAGACCGGCGCCTGGCGCGAGCCTCGACGGCGGTACGGGGATGAAGGGCTTGGCGGACCGGCTGGACG
>NZ_JBEOXI010000406.1:0-4666 GCF_040296465.1 Streptomyces sp. NPDC002130 | reverse complement strand
ACGCAGTGCCCACGTTGCACAATGCGACCCTCGTCGACGGACGGATCGTCGATGTTCATATCGTGGGCGGGCGAGTGTATGACGTCGTACCCGCGCAAGGGCTAGTGCCAAGCGAGGACGACCTCGACCTCACCGGATTTCTCCTGCTCACGGCGCCGGCAGAGCCGCACGCGCATCTGGACAAGGCACTATCGTTCGACGAGATCCGGCCACCTGCTGGTGATCTCGGTTCCGCAATCGAAACCTGGGAAAACCACACACCGTCCCTGACCGTCGAGAGTATTGCCGAGCGCGCCCGACGCGCGGCATTGTTGCTGCTGGGCAACGGAACGACCGCGGTGCGATCACACGTCAATCTCCTACGAGGCGACCAGCCGTTACGTGGAATTCAGGCACTGGTGAAAGTCCGTGAGGAACTCTCGAGCGTCATGGATATTCAGCTCGTGGCGATGACGCCGTACGTCGTGGGCGACGAGGCAGTACATGCAGCCCTCGACCTCGGCGTCGATTTCTTGGGTGGGCATCCGCACCAAACACCCGACCCCAGCGGAAATCTGCAGCGACTGTTGGCAATAGCACGTGATCGCCGCGTCGGCGTCGACATGCACACCGACGAGCAAACCAACCCGACGATGCTCACGCTCGAGGAGCTTGCTCATTCCGTCCGGGACTGGCCGAGTTCGATGCCGGTGACCGCCGGACACTGCGTCAGTCTGGGAATGGTCACGCCGGAAGTGCTGGCCCGCGTGATCGAAGCGGTCAAAGAGAGCAACGTCGGGATCGTCAGCCTGCCGATCACCAATCTGTACCTACAGGGCTGGGACACCCCTGTGGCAATGCCGCGTGGTCTCACCGCCGCGCGGGCATTGATCGATGCCGGTGTACGGTTCGGCGCCGGCGCCGACAACGTTCGTGACCCTTACAACCCGCTCGGACGCAGCGATGCTCTCGAGACAGCGATGTTGCTGGTCACTGCCGGGCATCTGTCTGTCGAGGAGGCCTATCGGGCCGTCAGCGACGGCGCCCGTGACGTCATGTCACTTCCGAAGTCGGGAATCGAGAAAGATGCACAGGCCGAATTGTTAGCCATCCGTGCGGAAAGCCTCGAAGAAGCCGTTGCGGCCGCACCTCAAGACCGGATCGTGCTGCACCAAGGAAGACTCGTGTCGATGAGCAGAACCCAACGAGGGTTCTGCGAGTTCTGAGTTCACACGGCACCGGTTGGCGTAGCGAACGCACCGACCTGAAAAACTCTCTTTTCACAGCGTAAGTGCACGGCGGTTTCAAGAACCCAGCGCAACACTGCTGATGAGTTCGTTCAGTTTCTCACGAGGGGTATGGAATCCGTGAATCTTCCGGGGGCGGTTGTTGAGCTGCTCGACCATTGCCTCGATCGCGTCGTCGGATACGTTGTTGAAGTTAGTGCCCTTCGGGTAGTAGTCGCGGATTAGGCCGTTCAGGTTCTCGTTCGAGCCTCGTTGCCAGGGCGAATGCGGGTCGCAAAAGAACACGGGGCATCCGGTCGCGATCGTGAAGTCTTTGTGTCTCGACATCTCCTGCCCCTGATCCCAGGTCAGAGTTTTCCTGAGATGTTCTGGGAGGCGCATGATTTGGTTGCGGATGACGTCGATCACGGTGGCCGAGTCGCGGACGCCGGGTAGCCGTTCTATCAACGCGAAGCGCGTGTTCCGCTCGACGAGCGTGACGATCCCGGAGTTTGCGGGACCGACAACGAGATCGCCTTCCCAATTCCCAGGGACAGCACGATCCGCCGCGGAAGCGGGCCGGTCCGTGAGCCGGGCCCCCGCTAACCACGGTCGGACATCGCGGGATGGCAATCGTGAGGCAGGTGTCCTGCGAGAACGGCCTGAACGCAACGCCTTGGCGACGGTCAATTCGTGCCGTAACGATCCCCGGCCTTGGACATAGAGGGCTTGGTAGATTGTTTCGTGGGACACCCACAACTGCGGCTGGTTGGGGAACATCATCCGTTGTCTCCCTGCGATCTGCTGCGGAGAGTGCTTCTCGTTCAAGCCTGTGACGACGAGTGACCGCAGCTCATGGCAATCAAGTTTGCGTGCCCTTGTTCTCACGCGCGAGCGCATCGTGTGGTGATGCGCGACACCGGCATGGTATCTCGTCTCTCGCGACCCGCCGCGCCCTCGCCCGGTCTCGACTCTGTGATGTCCAAGCTCCCGTGAAATTGTGGACGCGGCAACGTCCAGGTGCCGGCCGATCGCTCGTATCGACCACGCGGGCGTGCTGTTGATCGCCATCTCGATGAAGACACGGTCCTGGTGAGTCAAGCGACGGTATGCGCGTTGAGGATTCAACGCTGACGTTGACGTAGTGACAGGCTCGATGCCGCCTCGGGCTCCCATACGGATCACCATGCCCGCTAGCCTGGCCCACTCGACGACCGCTCCCGTGTTCACACCGAATCGGCTCGCCGTTTCCTGAGCGGAAGCACCCATAAGAAGCATCGAATACGCGATGCACCGATCGTTCCACGAAACCGTCACGACAACCTCCGCATGAAGGTGTTGCGTTGGCTTCTTGAAACCGCCCACCTTTCGTTGTTCAACACTTCTGCAATACAAGGCCCCGCGAAAGATGTGGGCTGACAACCGGATTGCATACATCCCTAGCCGAGCAATTCGGAACTCATCCCACATCGGAGCACCGCGACTGAATGGGTTGCGCCGCAGCAGCGCTACGCATCGATTAACGCTTTCTGCACGTGATGCAAATATTATTGATAAATCTGAAGCCCTCTTTTCGTGGTCAAGGCATGACTCGCATCGCGGGTTCGCCTGCGGTGCGGAGCCCGGTAGATGTTGTCAAGTTGTCTGGGATACAGCAGTTTTCGGGCGCAGCAGGCCAATTGATGCTCCTAGGGTGTCAAATCGGTGTTTCGGAGCCATGTTTCGTAGGTGGTGAGGAAGGTAGCGTCGTGGACCCGTCCGTTTTCCGCGAGTGAAATCTTGGCGATGCTGACGCCCAAGGCTGCGGCCGCCTGAACTTGGATGAGTCCGCGTTCTTGGCGGAGCGGTCGAAGCTTTCGGTGATCGACAACGGGGACGGGGCTACTGATGAGTGTGAAAGACTTCTCGAGCGATCACGCGTTTGAGCTCTCTTGGTCAAGTCGCGGTGACAAGCAGTTGTTCGCCGCGGTGTCGGCAAGGAGCGTAGGGGGTGTCGGTGGTCCAGCAGGCCCAGATCACTCGGACCCATCCACGGGCGAGTATCCGTACCGCGTGTGGGTGCCGAGCACCCCGCGAACGGGCACGCCGGTAGCAGTCGCCAGCCCACGCCGAGCTGTGTCGTGAGTTGTCGGCGAAGCCTGTAATCGCGGCGCGTGCCGGCTTGTTGGCGGTATAGCGGAAGCCGACGCTGCGGGATTTTCCCGAGGCCCTCGTGACCGGTGCGGCCCCGCACAGGGCGGCGACCTGTTCGCCGGTAGTCGCATCGCTCGAGCAGGGCCCGATCTCTGCGATGAGCGCCGCGAGGCTGACGTTGGCGACGCGCGGAAGGGACTCGAAGAGCACAGTTTTGGGATGGGCAGCCAGGGCGTCCGCGAGTTCGTGCTCAAGACGGGCGATTTCGGTGTTGAGCAGGGCGATCTGGGCGATTGATCCACGAATGATCGCTTCGAGTACCTTCGGCGCGATGGGGTTCGCGGCGGCGGGCGCTGCCCGGAGCCGCCCGACGAGTTCGGCCCGCGGACTTGCCGCCACGGTAGCTGTGCCGATGGCAGAACTGGCGCATCCGACCTTCACCGAGAAGTGCCGCCGACTGTGGGGTGGGGTAGTCGGCCAAGAATGCCAGTGCGACTTGGGATGTCAGCTTCTGGAATACCTTCGCCGCGCCGGGCCAGTGCTCGGACAAGATGGCCCACAACTGATTCGAGGACGCCGTGCGCGCCTGGACCAGCACGGTTCGTGCGCGAACGTGTGTGGCAAGTTCCCTGGTGGCCTGCGCTACCGGTTCGACCCGGCGCAGGCGGTGATTGTCGGTGCGGGCGTAGTCGGCGAGCATGATGTGACAGCCTTCGCTCCTGCCGAACCCCACCGTGGCCGCGCAGCCTTGAAAGATGCCGGTTCGATCATCAGTACGGGATGCCCTGCGCTGGCAATGCGCCCTACGACCAGACCCTCACCACGCTCGACCGCCACCGGGAGCCGGGCCGGATCACCCAGTTGGGAGAGTTCGGCGAAGAGCGCCGCGATGCCTTTCTCGGTGTGCTCGATCATCCAGGTCTTGATTACCGTCCCGTTGTCGTCGATTAAGCAGACGCCGTGCCGAGTTGAACCCCAATCCCATCCACAGAACATGTGTTGACCTCCAGGTCCGAATACCGTCGCTGGAGCCGGGCAGGGCGTCGGTTCCTCATTGTTCGGCCCTCGTGGGGCTGCTCTCTCGCGCCGATCACACTCCCCGGCAACGGCGAGGGCGACCTGCTCAAACGGGCCATCGAGTGGCTAGACAGCGTGGCCGTCCCCCGTCGTTCCCGACGAACGAGCCGACATGGCCCGCATTACCCATACTCATCCAATGAGGCAGCGGAGGATTTCCTTGGTTCCCTTGCCTTCCTGCCGCTGGCCTCGGTGACCCGTCGCCTCGGACAAGACCATCATCGGCGTGAGCGACACCGCCGAGATCGTGC
>NZ_JBEOXI010000405.1:0-4683 GCF_040296465.1 Streptomyces sp. NPDC002130 | reverse complement strand
CCTCGAGGCCGACATGCGCACCGAGCCGCGCTACCGGGCGAGCCGTTACCGGGCCAGCGGGAAGCTGGAGGGGAGACCGCGCTGATCACCGGCGGCCCTGCCCTGCGATGCGGTGCGGTGCGGTTGCGTTGTTAAGCGGTGACCGCACCACCTCGACTTGGTCTTGGTATTCGACAAGTACTAACTGCGCTCGGAATTCCCGCGTTCTCGCTTACCGGAAGCCGTAAGACAACGTGTAAACAGCCTGTGCGCAATCGAGCCGCACCCAGGTGGGACGACGAAATTGGGATGTAGGGGCGGTCGCGACGGCCGTGCGGCTTTCTCGGTGTCGTCGTTATCGCGGAAAGTGTCTGTGACTGCCAACGGCGTCCGTGCACGCGGAGCCCTCTGTCGTCTGCTCCAGCATGCATGTCACATGCGGCCGATAGTGTCGAATCGTCGCGCCAACTCAGGCACGACGCGATCACGACGGAGCACAACGTGAGCATCTCCTTTCGCGCTATGCGCGCATTGCGCTGGTTGGCCGACAACGATCCAGCCGTTGCCCTTCCAGTACAGGTCTGCCCATATGACGATGCCCGCTTCGTGTACGACGAACTCGAAAATCTTGAATTGGTCGAAGACACCTACACCCTCGACGGCAGCTACGATTTTCATCTCACCACTGTCGGTAAGATGCGGGCCCGCAACACTGTTGAGTCGTACCGCGAGGAATTCGCACGCCGCCAGGTCCTGTCCTCGATCGCGCGCACCGGACACTTCACTGGCATCGTCGGCGGGCCGGACGGTGAAGACTTCACCGGCGCTCTCACTCATCAGGAAGTCGGATTGGCTCTCGATGACCTTGCGGACCGCAGGCTGATCACGGGACAGCGCAACGCCAATAACGAATTCACCTATGCCGAACTCACCCCGAAAGGCCACCGAGCCTTACGCAGTTCCTTCCCGATCGAGGATGCTGCGATGCCGGTGCCCGTCTCGAACCACGTCACGAACTACTCGGCCGAGAACTACGGAACCATCAGCAGCCAAGTCGTCGGCGGGCAAAACCACACCGTCACCGTCAACAACACCGAAGGCGTCACCATCGAGGAAGCCGTGGAGCTAGTGCGCACGCTTCGCAGCGACATCGCCTCCGCCCCAGCACATCCGAACATCGACCCCAGCGATGTCGAGGACGTTCTCGATGACCTCGATACCGTGATGTCGAAAGGCCTCAAACGCGGCTTGGAATGGTTCCGCACTGCGTGGGCCCCGGTCGCGGCCAACATCGCAACCGTCTACGGGCAAGAACTGGCCGACCGGACCTTCGCTATTGGTTCAGCACTCGTGACCTAACCGCTGCCACACACAGAACTAACCTCGAACATATGTTCTATGCTGAGAACGAAAAAGCGGGGAATAGTCCCGAAGGACTATTCCCCTGCTCAAGATTGCAGCGTTTCGCTTGTCTCGAAGTTTACGTGAAGATATTCCGGTGAGCAAACCTCTCGATCCAGTCACCGTGCATATCATCGCCGCATCGCAGGGTGCGGACGCTGATCCGTATTCCGCGCACATCTTCGTGCGGTTGTTGGACTTCTTTTCCGACACCTCGCCTTGGCAGCGCCGACTCTGGGATACCGGAACGGTTCTGGCATTGCGCGAACTCGACGAAGCGTCTCGTTGGCGCGAGCGGAACGTGCTTTCGACGAGCGCGGTTTCCTGGCTGGCAGACGATATCGAACGTCTCGCCGGCCGCGATCGGGGCGTCGGCGAGAAGGAACTGCGCACGCAGTTGCGAGCCACTCTCCGATCCGGAGTTCCGCACGGAAGCCGCCATCACCGAACACTGGCTCAGCTGACGGATCTGGTGCAGGACGGTTACATCGCGCGTTGGGCTGTGGCGGTGCAGGGATCCTCGCGGCCCTCGCCAGAGCGGTTAGCCCGGGCCGTTGCCTCGCATCTCCTCGACTGCGGATACAGCATGGGTTTTCTGCATCGTTGGGTCTCCGGGCATGTGTACGGCGGTCATTCCCTGGCCGAGTTGCTCGATTCTGCGGGAGCGTTGGCCCACGGCAGTGCCCACTCGTTCGAGGTAATGGTCCCATTCATCGCGCTGCCCAAGATGGAGTTGGCGCAGGATCTGCCGCAGTGGCGCACCGCTGGGCAGGTGAACGAGTGGATTCAGGACAAGACGAAGTCTCCAGGAGGCATCCTCACGTGCGGAGGCTTCCTCTACACAGTGGAGACCCGAGACACCTTCGGCGCAGCCGACGCTGTCGCCGAGACCGTCGATCGGCTGATTGCGCGTAGCGGCTACACCCGCAAACGGACCCGCGGCCACAAGATCCCGCTGCCGCTGGGCACAGTCTGGGTCAGCAGCGGCACGGACACTGAAAAGATCGAACTGCGCCGCGAACACGGGCGTGGGGCGTTCGTGCTGTCCCTACAGGCCGAGCGTCGGGTATACGACGTTGCTGAGCCGACAGCTCTCGACGACGCACTCGAACTTGCCGCATCGCTGAACTTCGGATCCCCCGGCCCTGCCATCTCCGGGGGATGGGCGGCCATCGAGGCCTTGCTGATCTCATCCGCCGACGGTGACGACACCCGAGACCGGGGCTCCGTCGCTGCCGATCGTATGGCCGCATTGGTGGCATGTTCATGGCCTCGTGGTGAATTGACCTCCTTGGCTCACCGCCATGACCCGGAAGAACCGGACCGGCTTGCGCTGGCACTTGCCTCTGCCGCCTCCAATCGGGAGAGGGCTCTATTGGTAGCGGAATCCCTCAAATCTGGTCGGTCGCTGGCATTGACACGGCCGACGGATATCGCCGCCCAGGAACGCATGAACCAGGTCGTGAAAGATCCTCGCCGCACCCTCAACGACGTCTCCAAACACATCACCACCGCGATGCGGCGCCTCTATCGACAGAGAAACCTGCTGATGCACGGCGGTTCGACTAACTCTGTTGCACTGCAAGCAACATTGCGGACGGCCGCCCCACTTGTCGGAGCGGGGCTCGACCGCATCACCCACGCCGCTCTGACCGACGGCATCGGCGCATTATCCTTGGCGTCGCGCGCAGGTCTGAATCTCAAACTCGTCGGTGGGACGGACGGGCGACACGTGGCAGACCTCCTCGAGTAACCTCCTCGCGCCACGTGCCGCAGCAATGTCGACGGTCTGACAGCGCCGCGCTATGAAGTGCTTTTGACGTCTAATAATGTTGTGACACTATAGAATTCCTTGTTTCCGTAGTGCACGAATCGCGGCAGGTAGAGCAGGATCACGCAGAATATTCAGGACACCGTGCCTGTGCGCGTCCTCGCCGGTGGTGGCGGCTTTCTCTTGCAGTGCCTCGGTCGGTATGGCCATCAGGTTCGAGGCGGCGACGTCGTCGATGAGGGCGGCGACGAACCCCGCTCCGTCGCCGAGGGGGGCGCCGTAGAGGTGCGCGAATGGGCGCAGTTCGGACTCCAGTTGTTCTCGCGAGACCTGGTCGGTGCGCAGTGCATCCCACACCACTCCCGCGAGGTGTCCACCGTCTGTGCGAGAGGAAGCGAGGTCAACGATCGTCCTTGCTGTCGTCGTGACCGGCAGGCCGTCGAGTAGGGACCAGTCCGTAGGGTCCAGCGCGGCGACGTGGAAACGGACTCCGTCGCTGCGTGTATTGCGCCGCCGCGGGACGGTGAATTCTGCAATGTCGGCATCGATGTCACCGAGTTCTCTCAAGTCGGCGGCCGTTCGATGAGAGGCGACCCCGCGGGGATCGGCACTGTTGATGCGCTCTGCTGCCGAGCGTGTCGGGTCGAGTGCAAGCCATTGGGCGCGTACGTGATCGGTGAGGTGAATCGGCGTCCCTGTCAGCCGGTACACGCCATGCCTGATGCGGGTGAGGATGAATCGGTCTGCCAGCCGCTTGAGGTGTTGCGCACTTACGCCGGACTCGGCGGCTTGGGCTGAGGTGAACATGCCCCACTGTTCTTGGGCGAGGTCTGCCAGTGCCAGGAGCCGATCATCACCTTTCATGCATCAATAATATCGCTCTAAGTGTAATTTTTGACGACCTATCATTGAGTTTTGGTGACAGTTGCTGCACGTGTGGCCGATAGTCGAACGCAAAAAACGCGGCAGGACGTATCGACGCCTCGCGTCCGTCACGTGCGACACCCAGGTTCCGAAAATAGTTTGCCCACGCGTGTCACACAGGACGCCTCCACCGGATCTTCCTACTCGTAGAAGCCCAATTCCGGCGACACGAGGAGATCGGTCATGTTCGACAGTCAGTCAGAACCCCAGCGGACCACCCCGAATACGGCGAACTCAGCAGGACTCTCTGACGCGGATCAAATGTCCCTGCTGATGGCAGCCCCACTGATCTTCGGTGTCGTCGTCGGAGCCCTTCCTTCCATGTCGGCCAGGGCCACAGCCTGGCTCCTCGAACACAACATGATCATCGCCGCATCGGAATCGCCCTTGCTGGCCCTTCCAGGCGCGGAAGGTGCTGGCCTCGATATTCGCCGGCTCATCGTCGTTGTCGCAGTCCTTGCGGTAGCGATCGCTCTGGCGATCAGCGGACTACGCCAGGCAGTGGATCGTCGACGTCGAAGGGGTCCACCTGCTCTGGCTGCTGGACCCGGAGCACGTCGACCTGGCCTCCGTGCACCGCAGTTACTTCGGGGGTCTGGCGTCCCGGC
>NZ_JBEOXI010000404.1:0-4686 GCF_040296465.1 Streptomyces sp. NPDC002130 | reverse complement strand
CATCCCCTACGACCGTCAGGCCCTGGCCGCCTGCACCCGGCTCCTGGCCGACACGCTCGCTGTCAAGGCGCCCGGCGGTTCGACGGAGGTGCGGGCCAAGCAGTGCCAGGCTCGGGACGAGGTCGACCACGAGGAGGCCGATCATTCCCAGAGCGAGGATTCCCAGGCCGGCGGTGACGGACGTGCGCGGGTCCATGCGGCTTCCGCCGAGTTGCGCGATCACCGAGCAGATCATGACCAGTGCGGCTGCCCCACCGCCGAGCAGAAGGTTGTCGATGTTCAGCAGGCTGGTCATCCACGACGGGACCACCGACTGGAAGAGCCCGACTGCGCCCCACGACAGCGCGACGGCGAGCGAGCTGAGCCAGAACGTCTCTCGAATGGTGGCGGGAACATGTGGCATCTGGAAGAACCGCTTCGGGCGTGTGACGTCCCCGATCCGCGGCAGTAGCAGCAACACGATCAGGGAGATCGTGGCGGCGTACGCCGCGGCCGCCCGCCGCCTGCAGCGTGCCGGGTTCGACGGCGCGGAGATCTCCGGCTACGCCAGGCACCTCATCGACCAGTTCTGGTCGCCGGAGATCAACCAGCGTGACGACGAGTACGGGGGTTCGTTCGTCAACCGGATGCGTTTCGGTGTCGAGGTCATCGAATCCGTGCGGGAAGCCGTCGGCAGTGATTTCGTCGTCGGTCTGCGGATCAGCGGCGACGAGCTGATTCCGGGGGGCAGGGGGATCGACGGTGCCAAGGAGATCGTCGCCTATCTCGACCAGCTCGGCTGTCTCGACTACTTCAGCGTGGCGGGCGCGACGGGGGAGCCGGTGAGCATCGGAAGCAAGGTGATCCCCGCGTTCGACGCTGCTCAGGGTGTGTACGCCCAGTACGCCGCCGAGGTGAGGAAGGCGACCGACCGGCCGGTGCTCTACACGGGCAGGGTGAGCGACCCCGCGTTCGCCGATGGTCTCATCGCCGACGGCATCTGCGACCTGGTGGGCATGACGAGAGCGCTGATCGCGGACCCGCATCTGCCGAACAAGGTCGCCGCGGGTGCCCTCCAGGACGTCAAGCCATGTGTCGCGATGCAGCAGGGGTGCGTCGGCCGCGGGCCACAGGGCCTCTACACCGGCTGCACGCACAACCCCGTCATCGGACGCGAGAAGGAACTCAGGGACATCGCACCCGCCCGGGCGTCCCGTCGTGTCGTCGTCATCGGTGGCGGGCCCGGCGGGCTGGAGGCCGCACGGGTGGCGAGTTCGCGGGGTCACCAGGTGACCCTGCTGGAGGCCCGGCCGTTCCTTGGCGGGCGCGTGGCCATCAGCTCTCGTGCGCCCATGCGTCCTGAGTGGGGCCAGTCGATCGACTGGCTGGTGCGCCAGGCGCACCAGGCCGGCGTCGAAGTGCGTACGGGCGTCGAAGCCGACGCGACCGTCGTCGCCGAGCTCGAGCCCGACGCCGTCGTCGTCGCGACCGGCAGCACGCCGCACATCCCACAGCTCCCGGGCGCTGATCTGCCGGGGGTGACCAGCGCCGAGGACGTGTTCGCTCACCCGCCGCAGCTGGGCACGGCTGCATCCTGCCTCGTGGTCGACCTCATCGGGAACGCCGAGGCCGGCCTGGCGGCACACGCACTGGCCGTCGCCGGGCACCGGGTGAGCATCCTCACCCCGTATCACATGATCGCCGAGATGGAAGAGAAGTCCACCCGGGAACCGGTGTACGACAACCTCTGCCGGGCGGGCGTGGAGATCATCACCGATCAGGATGTCGTCGCCATCCGGCCAGGCGACTCGCTCACTGTGGACCTTGAGCAGGTCTACACGAGGCACTCCACCGGCATCGAAGGACTGGAACTGGTCGTCTTCAGCGACGGGGCACGGCCGCGCGACGGTCTGTACCAGCAACTGAAAACGGGGCCGTGGGAAACCCATCTTGTCGGAGACGCAGTGGCTCCACGGGGCATCCTCGACGCGATGCTGGAGGCGACCAGGGCTGCGCGTCGGCTATGACATGTGGTCGTCCGGGTCGTCACGGCGAACCAGCAGACCCTGCGCGTGCTGGTAGAACAACTGTGGCCCGCGGCAGGCCGTGGTCGGCAGCAGCGCCTACCCGCAATCCGGCGGGCGGGGGGCCGCCGACCGGGTCAACGTGTGCATCGTCCTGGCGACACCGCCTTCCGCGTGCTGGACTGTCGAAAGGACAGGCGGCCGCAGAGACCACGTATTGGAACGGCACCCGGGCGTGGACCCCGGTGTTACGGATCAGCCCCTCGACGCCCATCGCCGCGTCGAGGACCCGGCGCACATCGGGTTCGTTCTCGTACAGTGCACGGATCTCGCCGGCCTCCCCGTAGCGGGGATGATCCTTGTCGAAGATCCCGGGCAGCGGGATCGACTCGCCCCTCGGGTCCTGCGGGAGGGCCTTCGTGATCCGCTCACCGTGCGAGAACGGGTAGCCCAGCAGACGCGCGGTGTCCTTGACGGCGTTCTTCGCCTTGAGCCTGCCGAAGGTGTTGACCAGCGCCGTGTACTCGTCGCCGTACTTCTGAACCACGTACCGGACCATGCGCTCGCGGTGACGGTCGTCGAAGTCGAGGTCCACATCCGGCGGATCGATCCGCTCGGGGTTCAAGAACCGCTCGAAGAGCAGCCCGTGCTCCAGCGGGCACAGCTCGGTGATGCGCATCGCGTACGCCACGATCGACCCCGGTGCCGAACCACGGCCCGGCCCGACGCGGATCTTCTGGGCGCGGGCGTACCGGCAGATGTCCGCGACGACGAGGAAGTACGAGGAGAACCCCGTCGGGCCGATGACGTTCATCTCGGTCTCGAAGCGCTCCATCACGTCGGCGGGGACCGGGGAGCCGTAGCGCATGCGCGCGACCATCCGGGCGGAAGTGACGGAGGTGGCGCTCCGGCTCTTCATCGAGCAGGGCTTCGAGCGCACGACCGTCGACCAGATCGCGGCCGAGGCCGGGCTGTCGCGCGCCAGCCTGTTTAGGCACTTCGGAACGAAGGAGGACATCGTTCTGGTCGACTTGGAGGAGATCGGCCGCCAGATCGCCGACGCGCTCGCCGCCCGGCCGGACGAGGAGCGGCCGTGGGAGGCGTTGCCCCGCGCGTTCGACGTGATGACGCGGATGAACGAGGCCGCACCCGAGCGGACCCTCAGCTATCTGCGGATGCTCCAGGACACGCCGTCCCTGCGGGCCCGGCACTACGAGAAGCAGCTGGGCGGCAGGAAATGATGGTCCCGGAGATCGCACGCCGGCTGGGGACCGGCCCCGACCATCCGGAGGATCCCAGGCCGACCGCCCTGGTCGCGGCCGCCCTCGCTTGCGCGGACGCGGCATCGACCGGCTGGGTCGCCTGTGAAGGCAAGGTCCCCCTGGCGGTGCTGCTCGACCGCGCCATGGGCGCATTCACCGACTAAAGCCTGTCCCATAAACGATCTCCGCCCTGATGCGGCGCCGATGGTCGAGGGTCGGGTCTACTGGCCCGCAAGTCCGGGCGGAGGGCGCCGTTCGATGCATCCCGAGATCCGGTTGTCCTGACCATCGAGCATCACCTCTGCCGCACGGCGATGGGCTGGCTCCGCGTGTGCGGAGCCGGCCCTTCGACATTCAGGATTCAGGTGCGCGCGGGCGTCGTCTGCAGGAACAGCTCGAGCAGTGCCAGCAGCGTCTCGGGAGCGTCCTCGGTCGGGAAGTGGCCGGCGCTCGGAATCTCGACCACGGGTGCGTCGGGGTAGGCCAGCTTGAACGACGGGATCACGTACTCGGGCAGCAGTGCGGTGTCCCGCATCCCGACCGCCAGCATCGCCGGCACGGCGCGCAACGCGGCGACGGCTTCCATGGGCGGCGGGCCGGGCGGCGGGCCCTGCGGGCCCTCCAGCGCCTGGCGGGGGAAGGCGATGACACCGCGGCACTCCGCCGGGGTCGAAAAGGGGCTGGAGTACGCGCGGATCCAGGTCGGCGTGGCGATCTCGGGCCGGGCGACATGCTGCAGGTCGATCATCAGGTGGGCGATGGTGTGACCCGCGTTTCCGAGGATCTGCTCGAACGAACCGTCCGCGAGCGCCGAGTGGGCCCACTGGAACCACCGGCTCTCGACGCCGTTGGCCTCCATGAGAGGGGCGATGTCGTCTGCGAGAGGCAGCACGGTGTTCGTGGCGAAGATCCGGGAGATCCGGTCGGGGTGACGCAGCGCGAACCCGGTACCGATGGGGCCGCCCCAGTCACGGAGCACCAGGGTGATGTCCGTGAGGTCGAGCGTGTCGACGAGCAGTGATTCGAGGTTCAGGATGTGTTCGCTCGCGTCGTACGTGTGGTCCTGCGGGGTCTCGCTCTTGCCGAAGCCCATGTGGTCGGGAACGACCACGCGATGGTGGCGCGACAGCGGCCCGATCAGGTGGCGCCACTCGTAGCCCCAGGTGGGCTCGCCGTGCAGCATGACGATGGTCTGGTCGGGCTGTTCGGGGCCCTCGTCGACATAGTGCTGGCGGAAGCCGGCCGCCTGGTTGAAGCGGGCGGGATACAGCCACGTGCCGTCGAACGTCTCTTCAGCAGCAATCATGGGATCATGTGCCTTCCGGTGCGGTGGGGTTCTGAAGCAGCTTTCATCGGCCGGCTCGCTCTGCGGCCGTCGGCCAGGGTGACGGTGAACCGCAGGTCCCCGTCCGCCGACGGGG
>NZ_JBEOXI010000403.1:0-4891 GCF_040296465.1 Streptomyces sp. NPDC002130 | reverse complement strand
GACAAGGCCGAGGGCTTCGCGGACGCCGACTTCATCATCGAGGCGGTCTTCGAGGAGATCGGCGTCAAGCAGCAGGTGTTCGCGGAGGTCGAGACCGTCTACTTCTCGGGCCATGCCATCACGTCCGCACTCTGGGTGCTCGGCGCCTACGCCGTGGGCGGCGCGGTACTCGCCTGGGCGGCCTCGTGGCGAAACGAACGCCGACACCCGGACGCCCCCGCCGCAGAACCCGAGACACGGCCGAAGCCGTCCCCCGCCGGCTGACACGATGTCCGCCGACACCCTCCCGTCTGCGACGGAACGCCCACGACGAACGTCTGCGGCGAACATCCCCGTCGAGCGGCGCGGACGGGAGGGCGCGCACGGCGTCGACGAGCCGCCACGCCAAGCCGTCACGCACAGCTCGTGAGCGGTGGAGGGTGCTCGCGCAAGACGGCCGATCCGGAGCGCGCGCTGGCGGAGTCGAACACCTGCCCGGTGTTCACTGCGCTCCGTACACCGGTTCCGGAGTCGCCGCCTCCGCGAGGAGTTTCAGTGCGGCCTCCCCGGCTTCGGACGGGGACCAACGGGCGCCCTTGTCCGCCGTGGGGCCGGGGCGCCACCCCTCCATGACCGTGATGCGACCGCCCGCCGCCTCGAAGACCCGCCCCGTCACACCGGCGGAGGCCGGGGAGCCGAGCCACACGACGAGCGGGGACACGTTCTCCGGGGCCATGGCGTCGAAGCCGCTGTCCGGGGCCGCCATGGTCTCGGCGAACGTCGCCTCGGTCATCCGGGTGCGGGCCGCGGGAGCGATGGCGTTGACCAGCACGCCGTAACGGCCCATCTCGGCGGCGGCGACCAGGGTCAGCCCGACGATCCCGGCCTTGGCGGCGGAGTAGTTGCCCTGGCCGACGCTCCCCAACAGACCCGCCCCACTGGTGGTGTTGACGATCCGGGCCACCGGTACGCGGCCTGCCTTGGCTTCCGCGCGCCAGTGGGCCGCCGCGTACTTCAGCGGAAGGAAGTGCCCCTTGAGATGGACGCGCATCACGGTGTCCCAGTCGTCCTCGCCGAGGTTCACCAGCATCCGGTCACGCAGGAACCCGGCGTTGTTGACCAGGGTGTCGAGGCGGCCGTAGGTCTCGACGGCGGTACGGATCAGCGAGGCCGCGCCCTCCGTCGTGGCGATGTCCCCGCCGTGGGCGACCGCCTGCCCGCCGCGGGCGACGATCTCGTCGACGACGAGCCGGGCGGGCCCCGCCTCGGTACCGGTACCGTCGAGACCGGCACCGAGGTCGTTCACGACGACCCTCGCACCCTCCGCGGCGAGGGCGAGGGCGTGCGCCCGGCCGAGTCCGCGCCCCGCTCCGGTGACGATCGCGACACGTTCGCTGCACAGTCCGGACATGCTCTGGGTCCTTCCGCTGGAAGTCGGGAAGCGAGTTCAGCCGTTCGCGGTTGCGGCGTCGAGGAAGGCCGGGCGTTCGCCGCCGCCGTGGACGAGCAGACTCGCACCGCTGATGTACGCGGCGCGCTCGGAGGCGAGGAAGACACAGGCGTCGCCCACCTCCGCCGGGTCGGCGAGCCGGCCGAGCGGCACGGTGCGGCCGACGGCCGCGATGCCGTCCGCGTCGCCGTAGTGCAGATGCGACAGCTCGGTGCGGACCATGCCGAGGACCAGGGTGTTGACCCTGACCCGCGGGGCCCACTCCACGGCCATGCTGCGGGCCAGCTGCTCCAGGCCCGCCTTGGCCGCGCCGTAGGCAGCCGAGCCCGGTGACGGACGGCTGCCGCTGACACTGCCGATCATGACGATCGACCCGCCGCCGGGCTGGGCGCGCATCTGCTCGTAGGCGGCGAGGGAGGCGGTCAGGGGAGCGAGCAGATTCAACTCGACGACCCGGGAGTGCCGTTCGGCCCCACCCTCCTCGAGCATCCGGTACGGCGTGCCCCCGGCGTTGTTGACGAGGACGTCCAGCCTGCCGTACTCGCCCCCCACGTGGCTGAAGAAGGCACCGACGGCGTCCGCGTCACGCAGGTCGACCGGGAGGAACCGGGCGCTGCGCCCGGCCGCTGCGACAGGCCGGTCCGCGGGCCGCCGGGCGCAGGTCACCACCTCGGCTCCGGCCTCCAGCAGGGCCCGGGTGATGCCCGCGCCCACGCCCCTCGTTCCGCCGGTGACCACCGCCACCCGTCCGCTCAGATCGGTGATCGTTGCCATGGGAGGCCTCCCGCGACGTGTACTCCGCTGCTACCTTCACACCTAACAAACGTTTGGTGGAAAGGTAGCTGATCCGCCCATGGGTGTCTCCACCGCACGCCCCGAAGAGGGCATCGCCGTCATCACCGTGGACTTCCCACCGGTCAACGCCGTCCCCGTCCAGGGTTGGTACGACCTGGCCGCCGCGGTGCGCGCGGCCGGTTCCGATCCCGCCGTACGCTGTGTCGTCCTCACCGCGACGGGGCGGGGGTTCAACGCCGGCGCCGACATCAAGGAGATGCAGCACACCGAGGGGTACACGGCGCTCGTCGGCACCAACCGCGGCTGCTACGAGGCGTTCGCGGCGGTCTACGACTGCGAGGTCCCCGTGGTCGCCGCTGTGCAGGGCTTCTGCGTGGGCGGCGGTATCGGTCTGGTCGGCAACGCCGACTCGATCGTGGCGAGCGACGACGCGACCTTCGGGCTGCCCGAGCTGGACCGGGGCGCGCTCGGCGCGGCCACCCACCTGGCCCGGCTGGTCCCTCAGCATCTGATGCGGACGCTCTACTACACCTCGCGCACCGTGACGGCCGAGGAACTCCACCGCCACGGCTCGGTATGGCGGGTCGTCCCGCGCGAGCAGCTGCACGCCGCGGCCATTGAGCTGGCCAGGGAGATCGCCGCCAAGGACGGGCTGCTCATCCGCTTCGCCAAGGCGTCGATCAACGGCATCGACCCGGTGGACGTCCGCCGCAGCTACCGCTTCGAGCAGGGCTTCACGTTCGAGGCCAACCTCAGCGGGGTGTCGGACCGGTACCGCGAGGCCTTCGTGTCGTCCCAGTCGTCGAAGTCGTCCAGGGCGTCCAAGTCGTCCGAAGGGGAGGCGTGTTGAGCGACAAGACGATGACCGCCGAGCAGGTGGTCGGCCGGCTCCGAACCGGCATGACTGTGGGCATCGGCGGCTGGGGGTCGCGCCGCAAGCCGATGGCCCTGGTCCGCGCACTGCTGCGCTCCGACATCACCGACCTGACCGTGGTGTCCTACGGCGGTCCCGACGTCGGCCTGCTCGCCGCGGCGGGACGGATCCGTACCCTCGTGGCCCCGTTCGCCACCCTCGACTCCGTCCCCCTGGAGCCGCACTTCACCGCGGCCCGGCAACGAGGTGCGTTCGACCTGGTGGAGCTGGACGAGGCGATGTTCATGTGGGGGCTGACCGCCGCCGCGCAGCGACTGCCCTTCCTGCCGGTCCGGGCCGGTCTCGGCTCCGACGTGATGAAGGTCAACCCGCACCTGCGCACGGTGGTCTCGCCCTATGCGGACGGCGAGAAGTTCGTCGCGGTCCCGGCGTTGCGCCTGGACGCGGCTCTGGTGCACCTCAACCGGGCGGACGCACGGGGCAACGCCCAGTACCTTGGGCCCGACCCGTACTTCGACGACCTGTTCTGCCAGGCAGCCGACACCGCGTACGTCTCCTGCGAGCAGCTCGTCGACACAGCCGACCTGCTCAAGGACGCGGCCCCGCAGACGCTGCTCGTCAAGCGCGCCTTCGTGACGGGGGTCGTCCAGACACCCAACGGCGCGCACTTCACCTCCTGCGCCCCCGACTACGGCCGTGACGAGGCCTTCCAGCGCGCCTACGCCGTTGCCGCCCGCGACCCGGAGGCCTGGCAGGCGTTCACGGACCGCCACCTGCCCGCGGACGAAGAGACCTACCAGGCCGCGGTCGCGGCATTCCACGAGGAGCGGGCGTGAGCAGTCCTCCGACGAACAGGACGACGCGCGCCGAGTACTGCGTGGTGGCCTGCGCCGAGGCCTGGCGCCACGCCGGGGAGGTCCTGGCCGGCCCCATGGGCACCGTCCCCACCATCGGCGCCCGGCTGGCGAAGCTGACGTTCGCGCCCGACCTGCTGCTCACCGACGGCGAGGCACTGCTGATCGGTGACGTCCCGGCGCTCGGTGCCCGCGCCCAGGTGGTGGAAGGCTGGCTGCCCTACCGCCAGCACCTGGCCCTCGTGGCCACGGGACGGCGGCACGTGATGATGGGGGCCAGCCAGATCGACCGCCACGGCAACCAGAACATCTCGTGCATCGGCGACTGGCCCCGTCCTGCCCGGCAACTCCTGGGTGTCCGGGGCGCCCCCATCAACACACTGAACAATCCGACCAGTTACTGGGTACCCAAGCACTCCCCGCGCGTCTTCGTGGAGCACGTCGACATGGTGTGCGGAGTCGGCTACGACCGTGCGGCCGAGGCCGGCCCGTCGGCCACCCGCTTCCACCACGTCCCGGAGGTGATCAGCAACCTGGGCGTCTTCGACTTCGCGACCCCGGACCACTCGATGCGGCTGCGCTCGCTGCACCCGGGAGCCACGGTCGAACAGGTCCTCGCCGCCACCGGCTTCGACCTCAGCGTCCCCGACGAGGTTCCGTACACCCGCGAGCCCACCGGCGAAGAGCTGCGCCTCGTCCGGGAGGTCATCGACCCGCAGGGCGCCCGCGACCGTGAGGTGCCCGCATGAGCGACACCACGATCGCCACGGCCCTCACCGAACTCGTCGGAGTACGCACACCCATCGTCCAGACCGGCATGGGGTGGGTGGCCGGCCCCCGCCTGGTCTCCGCCGCCGCCGACGCAGGAGCCCTGGGCATCCTCGCGTCCGCCACCATGACCCCCGAACAGCTCCGCTCGGCCGTGCGCGAGGTCAAGTC
>NZ_JBEOXI010000402.1:0-4914 GCF_040296465.1 Streptomyces sp. NPDC002130 | reverse complement strand
GGGGGGGCTGCTCGTTCTGTAGCCGCCGTCACGCAGGAAGGGGGCCCTCGTACGCGGGCCCCCTTCCCATGTCGGTCAGGCGATGTGTTCTTCCGCCAGCTCGGCGTTGAGGCGGTTGGAGAACCGATTCACCATGCGCTTGGACTCGGCCTCGTCCAGGGTGACGCCGTACGTCGCCTCGACGTCGGCGATGAAGCCGCGCGGGGTGGGCGCCCCGTTCCCGCCCTTGATCGACTCACGGAAGATCTGGTAGTACGCCTCCTCGTCCGGCTCGGGAGCCGGCGGGATGCCGCCGCCGTCGCCCAGTTCGCGGGTGCGGTTCGGGCCGACCGGGATCGGGAAGCTGCCGGTGTCCTCCGGAGCCGGCTCCTGCTCGAACTGCTCCTGGTACTGCTCGGCTTCCTGCTGTTCGGCCATCCACTGGGCGTACTGCTCCGGGTCGAAGGCCGGGTCGTAACCGCCCTGGTACTCGACCTCACGCTGGGCGTTGAACCAGGGGCTCTGCTCCGGTTCCGGTTCGTCGTCCGCGAAACGCTCTGCGTAGGGGGTCCTGTCGAGCTCCAGACGCTGCCCGCTGTGGGGTGCCGCCGCGCCCACCCGTGCCGCCCCAGCGGCACGACTGCCCGCAGCTGCGCCCGTGTCCAACTCCGGCGGCGGAGGGATCAGCGCGGGCTCTATCCCCGCCGCAGCGAGGCCCGCCGGGGCCGTCTCCGCCAGCGGCACCCCGTACTTCGCCAGCCGCAACGGCATCAGCGACTCCACCGGCGCCTTCCTGCGCCACGTCCGCCCGAACCGCGACCGCAGCCGCGCCTGGTAGACCAGCCGCTCCTGCTCCAGCTTGATGACCTGCTCGTAGGAGCGGAGCTCCCAGAGCTTCATACGGCGCCACAGGAGGAACGTGGGGACCGGGGAGAGGAGCCAGCGGGTGAGGCGGACGCCCTCCATGTGCTTGTCGGCCGTGATGTCGGCGATCCGGCCGATCGCGTGCCGGGCCGCCTCGACCGAGACCACGAACAGCACCGGGATCACCGCGTGCATGCCCACACCGAGCGGATCCGGCCACGCGGCCGCGCCGTTGAAGGCGATCGTCGCCGCCGTCAGCAGCCACGCCGTCTGACGCAGGAGGGGGAACGGGATCCTGATCCAGGTGAGGAGCAGATCCAGGGCCAGCAGGACGCAGATGCCCGCGTCGATGCCGATCGGGAAGACGTAGGAGAAGTTCCCGAAGCCCTTCTTGATGGCCAACTCGCGGACCGCCGCGTACGAACCGGCGAAGCCGATACCGGCGATGATCACGGCGCCGGCCACGACCACGCCGATGAGAACGCGGTGCATCCGAGTCAGCTGCAGTGGCGCGGCCACCCGTACTCCCCTCCCCTTGCGTGTTGTTGCGCGCAACAGGGTGGCACATGCGTACGGGGAACGGGTGGCCGGATCCCGTCGGGACGGCTCAGCTCTTCGCCACGGGCTTCTTCGACGGCGAGGCCGAGGCGTCCTTCGAGGGCTCGTCCGACGCCTCCTTGGACGCCGACTCCGAGGGCGACTTCGACGACGGCTTCGACGACGGCTTCGACGGCTCGGACGAGGCGCCGCCCGCCTTGCCGCCGCCCTTTCCGTTCGCCTCGGACACCGACTCCACGGCCTCCTTGACGGCCTTCTTCGCGTCCTTCAGCAGGTCGCCGCCGTCCGGCGTCTTGTCACCGGCCAGACCGGCACCGTTGTAGTCGAGCGTGACCACGACGTTCTCCACGCGCGCCACGATCGTCTGCTGCTTGAAGGTGCCTTCCTTCTTCTTCAAGTCGTAATGCACCGCCGTCGCCTGGTCGCCCGTACCGGTCACCGGCTCCGTCTTGACGCCCTTCGCGCCCTCGGCCGCCTGGGCCTCCTGGACCTGCTTCTCGAAGTACTCCTGGGCCAGCTTGTCGGCCGGGCCGCGGGTGACGTCCGACTCGAAGCGCAGCATCGACACGTTCAGCCAGCGGAACTGCGAGCCCTTCACGCCGTTGTTGTCGAGGCTGTTCCAGGAGCAGCTGGCGCGCGTCGAGATGTCGTCCGACTTGCCCTCCTTGCCGGACTTGCTCTTCGGCACGAGGTCCTTCAGCGTCTTCTTCGAGAGCGCCTTGCACGGCTCCGGAAGCTTGTCGTACGCCGCCGCCTGCACCGTCGGTGACGGGCTCGCGGACGCCGACGCCGCGGCCTTGGCGGCCTTGTCCGTGCTGTCGCCGGAGCCGGAGTCCGAGGAGCAGCCGGCGGCGACCAGCATCACGGGGACGGCGGCCGCGCAGACAAGGACGCGGCCGAGGCGCTTCGCTCGCTGGTCTCGCTCTACTCGCTGTGCTCGTCGCTGCATGGTTCCTTCACTCATGACGCTCGTGGTTCCCTGCGGTCGGAACGGGGGTCCGAGTGGTCACCGTACGCGGTGAGGCAACGGTGTGTTCTTCCTTCGCGTGCTTTGCGGGTGGGCGTGAAGGGGCCGTGAAGGGGCCTCAGTCGCCCAGCGAATCCGCCAGCTGCGAGGCCAGTTTCTGCGCCCTGTCCTGCATTTCCTTGCTGTCCGGGACGACACCGACAGTCGCCGGCTGCTCCGCGTACTCGATGGTCACGATGACGTTGGACGTGCGGAACGCCACAGTCACGGTCCGCTGCTTGGCCGTCGAACCGGAACTGCTCAGCCCGTCGTCGAGGAACGCCTCGTCGCCGAGTTCCTCAAGCACCCGGGGCTGCAGATCGGTCGGGGTCGCGGAGGGCGGAGTCGAGGACGAGGACGAGCCGGAGGGGGCCGGGGAGCCGCTCGGCGACGCGCTCGCACCGCCCGCCGGGGTGCTGCCGGAGGCCGCCGTCTCCGTGGCGGTCGGCTCGGGCAGATGGGCCGAGGCCTCCCGCTCCGCGAAGAGCTGCTCGGCCTGGCTGTCGTCGCTGACCGCGTTGTCGTAGGAGACGACCCGCTCGAAGTCGATCAGCAGATGGTCGGTGGCCGTCGGTGAGTCCACCTTCCAACGGCAGCCGACCTTGCGGTCGGTGTCGAACGTGGTCGTCGGCTCGCCTTCGTAGGCCGTCTCGCGCTGCTCCTCGTCACCGATCTGCCGGATGCCGGGGAGGAGTTCGTCGAGCGTGCTCTCGCTGACCTCGGCGCAGGGCTCGGGCAGCGTGCGGTAGCGGCCGGGCTCGGCGGCGGGAGATGCCGTGCCGGTGTCGCCGGGGTTGGAGTTGTCCGTCGGGCCGCCGTCGGCCGAGCCGCCGGTGCAGCCGGCCAGTACCGCCGCGAGGAGCGCGGCGATTCCCGGTACCCACGCCTTCCGTTGCACGTGGTGGCTCCTCTCGACACGGATATTGGCTTGCCGCCGAACAGCGGGCGATGGACACAATGTGTATCGCACGCACTGCCGTGGACGCCGGTCCGATTTCCTTTTCGTCGACCTTGGCTCCGGTATTTGCTGTTGAAGACTTCTGTTCGTTTACGGGGGATTGAGGGTGTTATGTCGTACGTAGAGATGCCGGGGGCGAAGGTGCCGATCCGGATGTGGACCGACCCGGCCTCGGTCGAGGAGGGCGCGCTCCAGCAGCTGCGGAACGTCGCCACGCTGCCGTGGATCAAGGGCCTCGCGGTCATGCCCGACGTGCACTACGGCAAGGGCGCGACGGTCGGCTCGGTCATCGCCATGCAGGGTGCGGTGTGCCCGGCGGCGGTGGGGGTGGACATCGGCTGCGGAATGTCGGCGGTGAAGACGTCCCTGACGGCGAACGACCTGCCCGGCGATCTGTCCCGGCTGCGGTCGAGGATCGAGCAGGTGATTCCGGTGGGCCGGGGGATGCATGACGACCCGGTGGATCCGGGGCGGTTCCATGGGCTGGCCACCGCGGGGTGGGACGACTTCTGGGGGCGGTTCGACGGGGTGGCGGAAGCGGTCAAATTCCGTCAGGAACGTGCCACAAAGCAGATGGGAACGCTCGGAGGGGGCAATCATTTTGTTGAAGTGTGCACGGATACGACCGGATCTGTCTGGCTGATGCTGCACTCCGGTTCCCGGAACATCGGCAAGGAACTCGCCGAGCATCACATCGGCGTGGCCCAGAAGCTCCCGCACAACCAGGGCCTCGTCGACCGGGACCTTGCCGTCTTCGTCGCGGACACCCCGCAGATGGCGGCGTACCGCAACGACCTGTTCTGGGCGCAGGAGTACGCGAAGCACAACCGCTCGATCATGATGGCGCTCCTGAAGGACGTCATCCGCAAGGAGTTCAAGAAGGCCAAGCCGACCTTCGAGCCGGAGATCAGCGCGCACCACAACTACGTGGCCGAGGAGCGCTACGACGGGATGGACCTGCTCGTGACCCGCAAGGGCGCGATCCGGGCCGGTTCCGGCGAGTACGGGATCATCCCGGGTTCCATGGGCACGGGTTCGTACATCGTGAAGGGCCTCGGCAACGCCAAGTCCTTCAACTCGGCCTCGCACGGCGCGGGCCGGCGCATGAGCCGCAACGCGGCCAAGCGCCGGTTCTCCACGAAGGACCTGGAGCAGCAGACCCAGGGCGTGGAGTGCCGCAAGGACTCCGGTGTCGTGGACGAGATCCCGGCCGCCTACAAGCCGATCGAGCAGGTCATCGACCAGCAGCGGGACCTGGTGGAGGTCGTGGCGCGGATCAAGCAGGTCGTCTGCGTGAAGGGCTGACCGGCAGGCTCTACAGCTCCCGGTGCACCTTCGTGTTCGACGCCTGGGCGCGGGGGCGCAGGACCAGGAGGTCGACGTTGACGTGGGCGGGGCGGGTGACCGCCCAGGTGATGGTGTCGGCGACGTCGTCGGCCGTGAGGGGTTCGGCGACGCCCTGGTAGACCTTGGCCGCCTTGGCCTCGTCGCCGCCGAAGCGGGTCAGCAGCGACTTCACCAGCGAGGGCGTCTACAACATCGCCGGCCT
>NZ_JBEOXI010000401.1:0-4963 GCF_040296465.1 Streptomyces sp. NPDC002130 | reverse complement strand
CTTGCTGGCCGCGTCCGTTTCCTTGGACAGTGCGGCCTCTTCGATCTCCAGACGGGTCACCTTCCGGGTGAGCTCGTCGAGTTCGGCAGGCATCGAATCGATTTCGGTGCGGAGCCGAGCGCATGCCTCGTCTACGAGATCGATCGCCTTGTCCGGAAGGAAGCGGTCGGTGATGTACCGGTGCGAGAGGGTCACGGCGGCCACCAATGCACCGTCTTGAATTTTCACGCCATGGAACACCTCGAGGCGTTCTCGAAGTCCGCGCAGAATCGAGATCGCATCCTCGGCACTGGGCTCGTCGACGAGAACGGTCTGGAATCGACGCTCCAGTGCCGCATCGGATTCGATGTGCTTGCGATACTCGTCGAGAGTGGTGGCACCGATCATGTGCAGTTCGCCGCGTGCGAGCATCGGTTTGAGCATGTTGCCGGCGTCGAGAGACCCCTCGCCGCCGACCGAGCCCGCTCCGACCACGGTATGCAACTCGTCGACGAACAACAGGATGCGCCCCTCGGCAGCCTTCACCTCGGACAGCACGGCCTGCAGTCGCTCCTCGAACTCGCCGCGGTACTTCGCACCGGCCACCAGAGAACCCATGTCGAGCGAGAAGATCGTCTTGTCGCGTAGGCCCTCGGGCACGTCGCCGCGGACGATCCGCTGGGCGAGACCCTCGACAATCGCAGTCTTACCTACACCGGGGTCGCCGATCAGCACCGGGTTGTTCTTCGTTTTCCGGCTCAAGATCTGAGTTACCCTGCGGATCTCGGCATCTCGGCCGATGACCGGATCGAGTTTGCCTGCCCGCCCCTCGGAGACGAGGTCGCGCCCGTACTTCTCCAATGCCTCGTACGCCCCCTCCGGGGTGGCCGAGGTGACACGCTGATTGCCGCGCACCTTCGTCAGCGCTGTGAGGAAGGCGTCTCGTGTGACCCCGTGACTGGCGAGGACCCGACCGGCCGCGCTGGCCGATCCTTCCTCGGAGAGGGCCATCACGAGATGCTCCACCGACACGTAGGAATCCTTGAGTCGCTTCGCCTCCCGCTCTGCGGCGTCGAGCAGCTTGGCCAGGCGCTGGGTGATCGTCACCTGACCGGGTGTCGCGCCGGGGCCGCTGACCTTCGGCCTACGCGACAGTTCACGATCCAGATCGGATCGCAGGGCATCGACGTTCGCGCCGGCCTGTTCGAGCAGTCGGGGTACCAACCCATCCTGCTGATCGACCAACGCGAGCAGCAGGTGCTCTCCGTCGACCTCGGTGTGGCCCATTCTGGTCGCGACGTTCTGGGCTTCCTGCAGGGCTTCTCGTGACTTTTCAGTCAGGCTGCCGGTGTCCATGGGGGTGTCCTCCTTCTGCGGGAAGCTGCTTCGAGTTTCTCGATTCGATCCAGCAGATCGAGCACGAGCCCGATTGCCGAGTAGTTCAGGCCCAGGCCGGTCCGCAGCCGTTGGATGCGGGCGGCGTGGACCACTTCGGATGGTTCGAACGACATCTCTCCGCCGGCGTAGCGGTGGGCGTCGAGCAGTCCGAGAGCCACAAGCTTTCGTGCCAGGTCGGGGTGCAGCCCGGTACGTTCGGCGAAGGCATCCGGCGACAAACCGGCACGGCGAACCAATACGTACTGAGTGACCGGCGTTGGGGTGCTCATGTCTCTTTCCTCGGATCGAAGTTCGATTCGGCGCCCAACTGCTCGAACAGCTCGCGTTCACGTGCTGTCGGTTTCGACGGAACCATCACCTTGATTTCGGCGTAGAGGTTGCCGTTGGCGCCCCGCGGATTCGGCATTCCCTCTCCGCGCAGGCGCAGCTTCCTACCAGTCGACGAGCCCGGCACCACTTTGACTTTCGCCTCGCCACCCGGGGTGGGAACGACGACTGTCGACCCGAGAACCGCCTCCCATGGCGATACGGGCAGATCGACGTAGATGTCCCGACCCTGCACGCGGAACCGTGAATGCGGCTTGATCCGCACCACGAGGTACAGATCCCCAGGCGGCGCGTCACCGTTGCCCCGGCCTCCTTGCCCGGCCAACCGGATTCGCTGGCCGTCCAGGACACCGGCCGGAATGTCGACGTCATACTGCCGTCCGTCCAGTCTGAGAGTGCGTTTTCCGCCCTGATAGGCCTCTTCCAGCGCCAGTTCCAGTTCGGCCTCCTGATCGGCGCCGGGAATCGGTCCGAACCCACCGCCTCCGCCGAACATCTGCCCGAAGAGGTCTTCGAAGTCGACGGCACCCTCACCGCCGACACCGTGGCCGAAGTGCACCCTTCTCCCGCCACCGCCGTACCCGGCGGCGTTTGCCCGCACCCGTTCGTCGTAATCCTCGGGTACATGCCGGAAGTCGTCACCGAATCGGTCGTAGCGTTTCCGGGTGTCCGTGTCGGACAACACCTGATAGGCCTCGTTGGCCTCCTTGAACCTGTCCTCCGCAGTGGGATCCTTGTTCACATCGGGGTGGTACTTGCGGGCCAGCTTGCGGTACGCCTGCTGAATTTCGTCGGTGCCGGCGCCCCGCGGGACCCCGAGTACTTCGTAGTAGTCACGGGCCATCGGTGCTCACCCCTCGGGGCGGCTGACGACCACCGCGGCGGGCCGCAACTGTCGCCCGTCCTCTCCATAACCCGGGCGCAAGACCTCGACCACGGTCCCGGACGGAAGGTCGGGTCGGGTTACCACACTGACCACTTCATGGAGCTCCGGGGAGAACGGCACACCGACCTCGTCGTGGCGCTCGAAGCCGAACCGTGAGAGCACCTGTACCGCCTGATCCCGGATCGCCTTCACACCCTCGACGACGGCCTGCGGATCGCTGCCCGCATGGGCCAGCGCAAGCTCCAAATTGTCCAGTACCGGCAGCCACGCCGCCGAAACCTTCGCTACTTCCGCGGCGCGTTCACGGTCCAGATCTTTGGCGTATCGCTTGCGCAGGTTGTCCAGATCTGCGACGGCCCTGCGCCAACGGTCCTCGAGTTGAGACAGCTCGTCTGCCGTCTCGGCGCGATCGGACTCGGTCTTGCTTTGATCCGTGTCGGCGCTGTTGGTAGTCGGCTCAGTCGTCGAATGATCTGCAGACATTTCCATCGTGCGCCTCAGCTTCGATCGAATTCGGCGTCGATCACGTCGTCGTCATCCGACGACGCAGCATCAGCGCCGCCTGCTTGCCCGTCGTCCGACTGGTCCGGCACAAGTCCGTAGAGCAGCTGTTGCAGCTCCGAGGTGAGTGGCTGAACCTCCGCGGGTGAAGCACCGTCTTTGACCGCCTTCCTGGCGTCGGCGATCAGCATCTCGGCCCGCGCCTTCTCATGCGGCGGGGCACTGTCACCGAGTTCGGCGAGTCGCCGTTCCACTTGATAGGCAACCGAATCGAGCGCGTTGCGTGCGTCGACCGCCTTGCGCAGCGCCTCGTCCTCACCCCGGTTCCGTTCGGCCTCTGCCAGCATGCGCTCGACGTCACTCTGGTCCAGGTTGCCCTGTTCACTGATCGTGATGCTCTGTTCCTTGCCGGTGTCCTTGTCGCGGGCGGTGACGTTCAGGATGCCGTTGGCGTCGATATCGAAAGTGACTTCGACTTGGGCCTCGCCACGTGGCGCGGGGCGGATGTCTTCCAGCCGGAACCGGCCGAGCACCCGGTTGTCGGCCGCACGTTCGCGTTCGCCCTGCAGCACCACGACGTCCACGGCGGACTGATTGTCTTCCGCCGTGGAGAACACTTCGCTGCGCCGTGCCGGGATCGTCGTGTTGCGCTCGATGATCTTGGTCATCACCCCGCCCTGCGTCTCGACGCCGAGGGACAGCGGGGTGACATCGAGCAACAGCACATCGGAGACCTCGCCTTTGAGCACGCCCGCCTGGACTGCGGCTCCGAGGGCAACGACCTCGTCCGGGTTGACGCCCATGTGGGGGTCCTTGCCGCCGGTGAGCCGGCGAACCAGCGCCTGCACCGCAGGAATACGTGTCGAACCACCGACCAGGATCACCTCGTCGATGTCGTTGGCGGTGACCTTGGCGTCACTCATCGCCTGCTTCACGGGGTCGAGGCAGCGTTCCACCAGATCGGCAGTCAAATCCTCGAACTTCGATCGCATGATCGTGGTGGTGAGGTGCTTGGGACCGTTCGCGTCAGCGGTGACGAAAGGCAGGTTTACCTGGGCCTGGGTCACCGAGGACAACTCGACCTTGGCTTTCTCCGCGGCCTCGAAGAGGCGCTGCAATGCCTGCGCATCCTTGCGCAGATCGATGTTCTCCGCGCGCTGGAATTCGTCGGCGAGGTAGTCCACCAGGCGTCGGTCGAAGTCGTCGCCGCCGAGGTGGGAGTCGCCGGCCGTGGAACGAACCTCGACCACTCCCTCGCCGACATCGAGCAGGCTCACATCGAAGGTTCCGCCGCCGAGGTCGAAGACCAGTACGGTTTCGTGGGTCTGTTTGTCCATGCCGTACGCGAGTGCCGCAGCGGTCGGCTCGTTGATGATCCGCAGAACCTCGAGGCCCGCGATCCGGCCGGCGTCTTTGGTGGCGTTTCGTTGCGCGTCGTTGAAGTAGGCCGGAACGGTGATGACCGCTTCCTTGACCTTCTCACCGAGGAACTTGCTCGCGTCGTCGACGAGCTTGCGCAGCACGAGGGCACTGATCTCCTCCGGTGCGTATTTCTTGCCGCGCACGTCGAAGCGGGCCTCACCGTTGTCACCCGGCACGACGTCGAAGCTGACCGCTTTGGCTTCCTCGGAGATCTCGTCGTAGTGACGTCCGATGAAGCGTTTCGCCGAGTAGATCGTGCCCTTCGGATTCAAGATCGCCTGCCGTCGGGCAAGCTGACCCACCAGGCGCTCGCCGCTCTCGGTGAACGCCACCACCGACGGCGTCGTCCGCGCTCCCTCGACATTGGAGATCACCACCGAGACATACGCCGCGACCGTGCCGGCCTCCGCCAACTCGGGCAGCTCCAGCGCCCGCCCGGCCAGCGCGGCC
>NZ_JBEOXI010000400.1:0-5001 GCF_040296465.1 Streptomyces sp. NPDC002130 | reverse complement strand
AGAGCTGATCCCACCGACGCCCGGGGCCGCGGCCCCGGGCGTTCGTGATGTGTGGGGTGCCATCGAGGCATTCGTGAGGGGCGGGGTGCCATCGAGGCCGGCAGCGGGACGCCCGGACGTCACCAGCGGGCCGGTGGCGGTGCCGTCAGGTGCTCCGCCAGTCGCGCGACCCGGTCCCGCAGCCGGCGCCGCCCCCGCGGGGTGGGCAGGGCGTTCTCCCCGGCCGCCGCGCTGACCAGGTGCTGCACCGTGTCGAGGTCCAGCTCCGAGCCGTCGGGAACGGCCAGGGTCTCGTGCGCCATGGACGGCAACTCGCCCGGGCCGGGGCCCAGGGCCAGCACCGTCGCCCCGGCACGACGGGCGTCGGACACCCGTTCCAACAATGGTGCGGCGGGCGCCTCGGGGGCGACCACCAGCAGCGTCTCGCCCCGCCGGGCCGCCTCCAGCCGGCCCAGACCGACCGCCAGATGCGTCGGATCGCAGGGGCGCGCGTCGTGCCGTACCAGTGTCGGGGCCAACTCAGGCGTGCCCGACCAGGCGGCCTCGTCCACCAGGTGCGCGGCCAGATGCCACGGCTCGTACTCCCGCGTGCCGACGAGCAGCAGCCCACCCCCGTGCGACACCACCGAGCCGCGCAGCGCCCCGGCGAAACGCCGCGTGGCCTGGAGCCACTCCGTCCCGGCGAGCACTTCCCGCAGCAACGCGACCCGTACCGCATCCATGGGGCCGCATCCTGCCCCGAGCGGTCACCCGTGACGTCGCGTTCATTCCGCATTCGCCCGGGCTGGGTAGGCCGACCGGTCATCTGTACCACCGTCGAACGACCGGAGGAGCCCGTCGGCGACCGAGACCAGCGTCCCCTTCCGCGCCGCACAGGAGGGAAACCCCGGGTGCCCGTGACGGATCCGACCTGAGCCGTCCGGCGTGACGGCGCGGTCGTAGAGTCGGGGCCATGACCTCTACCGACAGTGCTGCTGCCACCGACAACGCCCAGAAGGCGCCCGCCAAGGACCCCTGGGACCTGCCCGACGTCTCCGGACTCGTGGTGGGGGTGCTCGGCGGTACCGGACCGCAGGGCAAGGGCCTGGCCTACCGGCTCGCCAAGGCCGGCCAGAAGGTGATCATCGGCTCCCGGGCGGCCGACCGTGCCCAGGCCGCCGCCGACGAACTCGGCCACGGAATCGAGGGCGCCGACAACGCCGAGACCGCGCGCCGCAGCGACATCGTGATCGTCGCCGTGCCGTGGGACGGCCACGGCAAGACCCTCGAGTCGCTGCGCGAGGAACTGGGGGGCAAGCTCGTCGTCGACTGCGTCAACCCGCTCGGCTTCGACAAGAAGGGCGCCTACGCCCTCAAGCCGGAGGAGGGCAGCGCCGCCGAGCAGGCCGCCGCGCTGCTGCCGGACTCCCGGGTCACGGCCGCCTTCCACCACCTGTCGGCCGTGCTGCTGCAGGACGCGGAGATCGACGAGATCGACACCGATGTGATGGTGCTCGGCGAGGTGCGGGCGGACGTGGAGATCGTCCAGGCCCTCGCCGGCCGCATCCCCGGGATGCGCGGTGTCTTCGCCGGGCGGCTGCGCAACGCCCACCAGGTGGAGTCGCTGGTGGCCAACCTGATCTCCGTCAACCGCCGCTACAAGGCGCACGCGGGGCTCCGCGTCACCGACGTGTGAGCCGGTGAGGAGCATGGGGGACACTGGACGGCATCAGCAGTGCCGCAGTGTCCCCCGACAGGAGTCGACCCCATGCCCCGCCTCGCCCTCTATGCCCTGATCGTCTGCGTCCTGGCCGTGGCCGCGGCCGTGGTCTCCTTCGTGAAGGGCAGCTGGCTGGGGATCGTGTGGGTGCTGCTCGCCGGGCTGTCGTCGAACATGACCTGGTACTACCTGAAGCGCGCCAAGGCACAGAAGTCGGTCACGCACTGACCGCTTGCGTCACGGTGCCGCCTGGCAGAACTCGTTCGAGCCCTGCCAGAAGCGGTACAGCTCCTGACCGCAGTACGTCTCGAAGTCGCTGATGCCGAGGGACTTCAGGATCGTGTCGATCACGTCGAAGAAGACGCCGTTGACCGCAGGCAGCCACAGCAGCGCGAACACGAACAGCAGGCCGAACGGCGCGAACGGTTCCACCTGACGCCGGATGTTGTACGACAGCCAGGGCTCGATGACGCCGTAGCCGTCCAGCCCGGGCACCGGCAGGAAGTTCAGCAGCGCCGCCGTCACCTGGAGCAGCGCGAGGAAGGCGAGGGCGAACCGGAAGTCGTTCGGCACGCCGTCCAGCGCGTCCAGCCAGAACGGGGCGGTGCAGACGACGGCGAACAGCACGTTCGTCAGCGGGCCCGCCGCCGAGATCAGGCTGTGCTTCCAGCGCCCCTGGATCCGCCCCCGCTCGATGAAAACGGCGCCGCCGGGCAGCCCGATGCCGCCCATGATCACGAAGATCACCGGCAGCACGATGCTGAGCAGCGCGTGCGTGTACTTCAGCGGGTTCAGGGTCAGATAGCCCTTCGCGCCGACCGAGATGTCGCCGCTGTGCAGGGCGGTGCGCGCGTGCGCGTACTCGTGCAGGCACAGCGAGACGATCCACGCCGCCGTCACGAACAGGAACACGGCGACGCCGGGCTGCTCGGCGAACCCGGTCCAGGTCGCCCATCCCGTGACCGCCGTCACGGCGAGGATCCCGACGAACACGGGGCTGATCCGCCGCTCGCTGTGGCGGGTGGTGGCGGTGGTCATGGGGCTCCCTGCTCATCGACACGGGGTGGGACGGCCCGACGGTACCGGGCGCAGGTGAAAAACGTCTCGCGCGGGGCGGTCGGTTCCGGGGAGGCTGGGGGAATGGGGCTGTGGCACGTGTACTACGAGGACTGGCAGATGGAGTGCTGCGGCACACCGTTCTCGGTGGGGGACGAGGTGAGCTGGCCGCTGCTGCTCGTGGACCCGGACACGGTGCTGGGCGGCGGCTGGCACGACCAGCTCACCGAGGTGGCCGGGCCCGTGGAGGACGTGGGCGGGGTGCGGATGGTGCGGGAGGAGCCGGGCCTGCCGGTGGCCCTGGGGGCGGATCCCGACGCCGAGGAGGACCTGCGCCCGGAACCGGGGAGCCGGACCCGGTCGGCCGGGCTGCTCTCCGTCGAGCGGCACGGCGCGAAGTGGCCCGAGGCGGCCGGGCTGGTGCGGGCCGTGCAGGTGCTGACCCAGACCTGGGCCGAGACCGCGCCCGGATCGCGCTCCTACGAGCCGGTGGCGGGGGAGCGCGGGCTGCGGCTGGTGGACCGGTGCCCGAAGTGGTTCAAGGAGACCGAGGCGGAGCGGGCGGCCGACGGGCGCGGACGGCGCTCGCGTGAGTCGGGGCTGGTGGTGACCCTGGACGTGCCGGACACGGACTCCCGGCTCTCCCACGCCGTCCGCGAGGCCCGGGGCATTCCCCGGCACGCGGAACCAGGCGCGGAGACCCGTGACATCCCGGCGGCCGACCTGACGGCCCTGCTGGAGAGTCTGAGCAGGCCCGGGAGACGAGGCCGCCCGGGCACCGCGCGCCGTGGGGCCTGAGACGCACCGGCCGGGCCCGCATCCGCGGCCGGTGGTGCCTGATGCCGCCGAGCGTGACGCCCCCGCCCCGGCCCCCGAACGCCCCGCCCCGGCTCCTGAGCATTCCGCCCCGGTCCCCGGACGCCCCGCCCCGGCTCCTGAGCATTCCGCCTCGGTCCCCGAACGCCCCGCCTTGGCTCCTGAGCATTCCGCCCCGGTCCCCGGACGCCCCGCCCCGGCTCATGAGCGTTCCGCCCCGGCCCCCGAACACCCCGCCCCGGCCCCCGCACGTTCCACCCCGGCCCCCGAACGCCCCGCCGTGCCGTCGATCGCCGTGACCCGCCCCCGTACCACCGGAGACAATGAGCCCGTGCATTACCGCATCCTCGGCACCACGCAGGCGCTCCGCGACGACGGGACGGCCCTTCCGGTCGGCGGGGCGCGCTTGCGTGCGCTGCTGACCGTGCTCGCACTGCGGGCCGGACGGACCGTGCCCGCCGGACTGCTCGTCGAGGAGGTGTGGGGCGGGCAGCCGCCCGCCGACGCGCCGGGGGCGCTGCAGGCGCTGGTCGGACGGCTGCGCAGGACGCTCGGCGCGGACGCGATCGCCTCCGTCGAGGGCGGGTACCGGCTCACCGCCCCGCCCGACGACGTCGACCTGCACCGGTTCGAGCGGCTGGCCGGCGAGGGGCTGCGGGCGCTGTCCGACGGCGACCCCGCCAAGGCCGCCGTGGTCCTCGACGACGCCCTCGCCCTGTGGCGCGGCCCGGCCCTCGCCGACCTGCCCGACCGCACCGCCGAGGCGGCCCGTTGGGACACCCGCCGCCTGGACGCGCTCCGGGCCCGCCACGCAGCCGCCCTCGCCCTGGGCCAGGCCGAGCAGTCCCTGCCGGAACTGACCGCCCTGTGCGACGGCCACCCCCTGGACGAGCCCCTCCAGGCCCTGCGGCTGCGCGCCCTGCGGGACGCCGGCCGTGCGGCGGAGGCACTGGACGCCTACGAGGACGTGCGGCGCCTCCTCGCCGACCGTCTCGGCGCCGACCCGGGACCGGAACTGCGTTCCCTGCACGCGGAGTTGCTCCACCTCGGCGACGCCCCCGCACCTGTGCCCACAGCCGAGGGGCCGGGCAGGTCCGCCGGCAACCTCCGGGCCCGCCTCACCTCCTTCATCGGCCGGGAAACCGACATCCAGACCATCCGCGGGGACCTCGCGGCGGCCCGGCTGGTCACCCTGCTCGGGCCCGGCGGCGCCGGGAAGACCCGCCTGTCGCAGGAGGCCGCCGAGTCCGTACGCGAGGCCATGCCCGGCGGCGTGTGGCTGGCCGAACTCGCCCCGGTCGACGACCCCGACGCCGTCCCCGAGGCCGTGCTCACCGCCCTCGGCGCCCGCGAGACCGTGCTGTACGGCGCGGGCGCCGAGGGCATCCGCGCCGCCGTCGCCGACCGGCTCGACGACCCCGTCGAGCGGC
>NZ_JBEOXI010000399.1:0-5027 GCF_040296465.1 Streptomyces sp. NPDC002130 | reverse complement strand
GTCGCCGTCCGTGCCAGCGGGGCCAGTCGAGGGAAGAGCGCGGTGACGTCGAACGGCCGCGGCGGCGTGGTGAATATGGCGTTCATAGCGGTGATGCTGCCAGCAGCCGCTGACATTGGGTGTACCGATCCCCGTCAGCTCGAGCTCGTCAGGGCGGCGGGCGTTGGCGGCCCCGTCCCACCTCCGGCACCACCGACCCGGCGAACCCATGCGGTCAGAGCACTAGCCGAGGCGGAGCACGCCCGGCGCCCGGTCCGTCCGGGGCGGGATCCTCCCGCAGAACTCCGCTTCGACGACGTCGATGTAGAGGGAGGAGTTCGGGAGCCAGTCGCCGTTGACGTTGAACGTGAGCTGGTGTTCGCCGTCCGGGGTGCCGACCATCGCGGACAGGGAGCCGTTCGTACGGCCGCTCTTGCCCACCACCTTCACCCCGCAGGACAACTGCGCGGACTCGATCCCGAGCCCGTACCCGGTGCCGTGCCCGGCCGGGACTTCTTCGAACATCTCCTTCATCTGCCGCTGGGGCAGCAAGTGCCCTTTGACCAGAGCCCATTGGAACCGGTTGAGGTCGCCGCTGGTGGAGATGACGTCGCCGGCCGCGCCCAGCCAGGTCATGTTCTGTTCGGTGGCGTCGTGGATCTCGGCGCCGGGGGCGTCCTCGTGGAGCCGGGAGTAACCGACGGGGTGGGGCTTCGGCATGTGGGGGGACGTGCCGGGGAACGACGTTCCGCGCAGCTTCAGCGGCCGGAGGATGCGGCGGGTGATCTCCTGGGCGTAACTGTGGCCCGTGGCCTTCTCGATGACCATGCCCGCGACAACGAAGTTGGTGTTCGAGTACGACGGCTCGTCCTCCGGGCCGGACTGCGGTGGGCGCCGCAGGGCGATCGCCACGAGCTCCTCGGGCGTGTGGGTGTCGTACCGGTGCTCCGGGAAGCCGGGTCCCGCGCTGTCATGGAGGAAGGCGGGGTCGTCGGTGTAGTTGGCGATGCCGCTGGTGTGGTTGAGGAGCCGGCGCAGGGTGACCTTGCTGCCGTCGTAGCCGTTGCCGCGCAGCAGTCCGGGCAGCCATCGCTCGACCGTGTCGTCCAGGTTCAGTCTGCCTTCCGCCTCCAGCTGGAGCAGGACGGTCGCGACGAACGTCTTGGTGATGCTGGCCCCGCGGAAGTGCTCGCGGGCCGACCGCTCGCGGCCGGTCCCGGTGTCCGCGTAGCCCGACTCGCCGAACCAAGTCCCCCTGCTGTCATGGACTTTGGCCGCCGCTCCGGGAAGTCCGCCCTGCTCGACGAGCGCGCGTAACGCGGTCCGGGTGGCCTCGTGGCCGTACTGCCGATCCGCCGCCTGCGCTGTCGGGGCCAGTGCCGCCGTCCCGGCGGTCAGCGCCACGGCCAGAGCGATCGAGACGGTGCGTGCGGCGTGCTGCTTCATGCGTGTGTGCCTCCTGGTCACCGAGGGGCGGTCGTGCCCACTCGATGACCAGGACGCCCGGGCCCGGCTCCGGGGTTGATCTGCTGGTCTCCGGTGACGGACCGGGCGGGGTGTCAGCTCGCGACCGGCACGAAGGGGGCCGCGGCGGCGGGCGTGTCCTGACTGCCCGAAGGGTGCCGCCACAGTCCCTGCGCGGCGAGACGCGGCAGGACTCCCTCGCCGAACCAGTACGCCTCCTCCAGGTGCGGATAGCCGGAGAGGATGAACTCGTCGATGCCCAGGGCGTGGTACTCCTTGATCCGCTCGGCGACCTCGTCGTGACTGCCGACCAGTGCGGTGCCCGCCCCGCCGCGCACCAGGCCGATGCCGGCCCACAGGTTGGGGTGGATCTCCAGGCGGTCGCGACGGCCGCCGTGCAGGGCGAGCATGCGCTGCTGCCCTTCGGACTCGCTGCGGGAGAGACCCGCCTGCACGGACGCCACCGTCTCCGGGTCGAAGCCGTCGAGCAGCCGGTCCGCCTCGGCCCAGGCCTGCGCGGCGGTGTCCCGGGTGATGACGTGCAGCCGGATGCCGAAGCGCAGGGTGCGGCCCTGGGCGGCGGCCAGCGACCTGATCCGGGCGATCTTCTCGGCGACCTGGGCCGGGGGTTCGCCCCAGGTGAGGTAGACGTCGGCGTGCCGGGCGGCGATCTCACCCGCGATGGGCGAGGAGCCGCCGAAGTACACCTCGGGGACGGGATCGGGCACCCGGGCCAGCGCGGCCTCCTCCACCCGGACGTGCTCGCCCTGCAGATCGACGGTGCCGCCCTCCCACAACTCCCTTACGACGTGCAGGAACTCACCGGTGCGGCGGTACCGGGCGTCCTTGTCGAGGAAGTCGCCGAAGGCGCGCTGCTCCTTGTTCTCCCCGCCGGTGACGACGTTGAGCAGCAGCCGCCCGCCGGTCTGCCGCTGGAAGGTGGCCGCCATCTGCGCGGCAAGCGTGGGCGAGATCAGGCCGGGCCGGAAGGCGACGAGGAACTTCAGGCGTTCGGTGTGCTGGGCGACCATCGCGGTGGTGAGCCAGGCGTCCTCGCACCAGGCACCGGTGGGCGTGAGAGCTCCCGCGAAACCCACTTCCTCGGCGGCCCGGGCGATCTGGCTCAGGTAGGCGACCGTCGGCGGCCGGTCCCGCCCGGACGCGGTGGCCGGGGTGCCATGACCGCCGCCGACGACATGACGGCTGTCGCCGTTGGTGGGCAGGAACCAGTGGAACGTGAGGGACACGGGGGAGCTCCGATCGAGGGGGACGTACGTGCGGCGGGGGGTGTCAGCCCGCCACGGCCAGCAGCGGGGTGCGGCCCAGCGCCGCGGAGAACTGGTCGACCACCTGGTCCAGGGCCTCGGTTGCGTCCGGCGCGACGGTCAGGGAGCCGTCGTCGTGAGCGGTGAGGTGCTTGTCGAGGGTGAACCAGCCCTGCACGATGTGGGCCGCGCCCATGGAGTTGAGGACCGGGCGCAGGGCGTAGTCGATGGCCAGGACATGGGCGACACTGCCGCCGGTGGCGAGCGGCAGTACGGTCTTGCCGGTGAGGGCGTACTGCGGTAGCAGGTCCAGCAGGGCCTTCAGGACACCGGAGTAGGACGCCTTGTAGACGGGTGTGCCGATGACGACGCCGTCGGCCCGGGCGAAGAGTTCGGTGGCCTCGACGATGGCGGGGTGGCGGAAGTCCGCGCCGAGCAGGGCCTCGGCGGGGACGGTGCGGACGTCGAGCGGGATCACGTCATGACCCTGGGCCGCCAGCCGCTTGTCCAGGTGGCGCAGCAATCGGCTGGTGCGAGAGGAGGCGGAAGGGCTGCCGGAGACGGACAGGACGGTGGCCATGGGCTCTCATTTCCGGGAGAAGGCGCGACTGCGCGGGGCACCGCCCAACTCGGGGACGCCGGGTGTGAAGGGTGTGCGAAAGCGCCGAGTTCAGGCGGGGGGAACATCACCGCTCAGGGCATGCCGCCGGCACGGCGGACGGAGGCCGGCGGCGGATACGGCGGTGAGGAGAAGCGGCGAGCCGGGAGACTCAGGCTGCGGCGCGACAGGAAGCGCTGGAGACACGTGCGAGGTCGACGTGGCGTCGCCGCGTGAGGTCCAGTCGCATGGTCATGCCATGGATCGTGGCAGTGGAGGTCGAGGGCCGTCAAGGAAATGGCGGCTCATCTCGTATCCCGGACCGGCCCGTTCACCAAGGGCACCCGGAACAACCGTGCGCGCCCTCCCGGTTCGGCATGATCCGGGAGGGCGCGCTCCGATGCTGCGCGTACGGCGCCGGTCTCAGTCGCCGTCCGCCGGAACGACCACGAGGAAGGCGTCCGATTCCAGGTCCATCACGACGGTGGCCGGCTCTCCCTCGGCGCGGCGGCGTGCCGCGTACTCCTCCGCGGGCCACGATCCGCGCGGAGACCCCGCCGGGAACCGTTCCAACACCTTCGCGCTGATGGCCGCAGTCACGTCCGCTGCCCTCCCCTGTCCCGCGCCGCCCGGCGGGCGACGTCGATCGGTCCTGTCGTACACATCCGGATGCCCCTGATCCGCCCGGACATGTACCGCCGGGTAGATTCCGCGCTCTCCTCCGAGCTCTACACATAAAGGAAAAATAAGAGCAGAATGACGCTTACGCGGCGTTTACCGCACACCCCTCCAGACGCGGTCGCCCTGCACCATGAAGGAGACGAGTCATGGCCAACGTCTCGCCCACCAGAGGTGACATCACCACCCACCCCGACGCCTCCGAGATGCGGGACCGTTACGCCCGCATGCTCGGCGGCCGCGATGTGGCGCTCGTGGACGGACCGGTGTTCCTGCTCGGTCTGTACTGCGCCGCCTCCCCGTGGATAGTCCATTACACGACCAGCCAGCCGGCACTCGTGACCCACAACCTGATCATGGGTATCGCGATCGGCCTGCTGGCGCTCGGGTTCACTCGCGCTCCGGAGCGCATGTACGGCCTGAGCTGGGCCATGTGCGCCCTCGGGGTGTGGATGATCATCTCGCCGTGGGTCGTCGGCGAAAGCCCGGACGCCGGTGTCGTGTGGAACAACATCATCATCGGTGCACTCGCCGTGATCCTTGGGCTGGTGTGCGCCGGAACGGCGGCGAAGGCCTCGCCCAGGCCGTAGCACCCGCCGCAAGGGAACCGAAGGCCGGTCCGCGCCACGGACCGGCCCGTTCATGCCCTGCCCGCTGCCGACCGAGACTGGGCCCGGGGAGCTTCAGCGGTGACCGAGCGACCGCATCGCGGCGAGCCCCTCATCGCTGGACGCGTGGAGCGGCTGCCGGCCGAGTTTCGCGTTCCGCCTTGGCGCAGGACAGGCGGAGCCGGGAGGACATCATGGTGTGCGCGTACGACATGACACCTGGGTTCGCGGTTGGTGGCGCGGGCGAACTGCTGGTTGTCGCCACCGTTGCAGGTCCGGTCCCCGGGGCCGGGTCCGCGGCCCTGCCTGCGCCGTAGATGTCGAGGCAGCAGGCGGGTTCCCTAGGGCCTGTCGTTTGGATCAGCCCACAGACGCGGGGCCTGGCACGCGCATCTGCGGCGTTGTCGTCGGTCACCGACGCTCCGCGTCGACTCC
>NZ_JBEOXI010000398.1:0-5048 GCF_040296465.1 Streptomyces sp. NPDC002130 | reverse complement strand
GTTCTCCCCGCCCCGGATGATCATGTCCTTGATGCGGCCGACGATCTCGACGTAACCGTCCTCGCGCATCACGGCGAGGTCGCCCGTGTGCATCCAGCGGCCGGCGTCGACGGACTCGGCGGTCTTCTCCGGCTCGTTCCAGTAGCCGAGCATCACGCTGTAGCCCCGGGTGCACAACTCGCCCGCCGTGCCGCGCGGTTGGGTGACTCCCGTGGCCGGGTCGACGATCTTGACCTCGATGTGCGGCAGGACCCGGCCCACCGTGCCGGTGCGGTGCTCCACGTCGTCGTCCCTGCGGGTCTGCAGGGACACCGGGGACGTCTCGGTCATGCCGTAGCAGATGGAGACCTCCGCCATGTGCATCTCGGCGACCACCCGTTTCATCACCTCCACCGGGCAGGGCGAGCCCGCCATGATGCCGGTGCGCAGGGAGGAGAGGTCGTAGGAGGCGAAGTCGGGCAGGTTCAGCTCCGCGATGAACATGGTCGGGACGCCGTAGAGCGACGTGCAGCGCTCCTGCTGGACCGCGTCCAGGGTGGCCTTCGCGTCGAACGACGGAGCGGGGATGACCATGCAGGCGCCGTGCGAGGTGGCGGCGAGATTGCCCATGACCATGCCGAAGCAATGGTAGAAGGGCACCGGGACGCAGATCCGGTCCTGTTCCGAGTAGGCGATCAACTCACCCACGAAGTAACCGTTGTTGAGGATGTTGTGGTGGGAGAGGGTCGCGCCCTTCGGGAAGCCCGTCGTGCCCGACGTGTACTGGATGTTGATCGGGTCGTCGCAGGAGAGTTCGTCGTACGTCGCGTCGGAGGTCGCCCGCCCGAGCAGCGCCTCCCAGCTCGGATCGCCGAAATAGACCACCTCGCGCAACTCCGGCGCCGCGCCGCGGACTTGCTCGACCATCGCCCGGTAGTCGCTCGTCTTGTGGCTCAGGGAGGCGAACAGCAGGGACACGCCCGCCTGCTTCAGGACGTACTCCACCTCGTGGGTGCGGTACGCCGGGTTGATGTTCACCATGATCGCGCCGATGCGGGCGGTGGCGTACTGGACGAGCACCCACTCGGGGCAGTTGACCGCCCAGATGCCCACCCGGTCGCCCTTGGCGACCCCGGAGGCGTGCAGGGCGGAGGCGAGCTCGTCCACCGCCGCACCGAACTCGGCGTACGTCCAGCGCCGTCCGGACGGCACGTCGACCAGCGCCTCGCGGTCCGGCCAGCCGGCCACCGCCCTGTCGAGGTTGGCCCCGATGGTGTCGCCGAGCAATGCCGTTTGGCTGGTGCCGTGGCTGTAGGAACTCACCGGAAGTCCTCCTCGCGGTACTCGGCGTCCGAGCCGGCCGCCGTGGCCTCACGCAGCTCGATCCGCCGGATCTTGCCGGAGACGGTCTTGGGCAGCTCGCCGAACTCCAGGCGGCGGATGCGCTTGTAGGGGGCCAGCACCTCGCGGGAGTGCTCGAACAGGACTTTGGCGGTGTCGGGGCCCGGCTGCCAGCCCTCGGCCAGCACGACGTACGCCTTGGGGACGGCCAGCCGCAGCTCGTCCGGAGCGGGCACGACCGCCGCCTCGGCGACCGCCTCGTGCTCCAGCAGCGCGCTCTCCAGCTCGAACGGGCTGATCTTGTAGTCGGAGGCCTTGAAGACGTCGTCGCTGCGGCCGATGTACGTCAGATACCCCTCCTCGTCCCTGGAGGCGACGTCTCCCGTGCGGTAGTAGCCGCCGGCCATCGCCTCCGCCGTGCGGTCCGCGTCGCCGTGGTAGCCGGTCATCAGGCCCACCGGGCGGACCGACAGGTCGAGCGCGATCTCGCCCTCCGCCGCGCCCGGAGCGCCGGACACGGGATCGAGGAGTTCGACGCGGTAGCCGGGGCTCGGCCGCCCCATCGAGCCGGTCTTGAGCGGCTGGCCGGGGCTGTTGGCGACCTGGACGGCCGTCTCGGTCTGGCCGAAACCGTCCCGGATGGTGATGTTCCAGGCCCGGCGGACCTGCTCGATGACCTCCGGGTTGAGGGGCTCGCCGGCCGCTACGACCTCACGGGGCGGGGTGCGCAGCTGCGTCAGGTCGGCCTGGATGAGCATGCGCCACACGGTCGGCGGGGCGCAGAAGGTGGTGACGCCCGCGCGGTCCATCTCGGTCATGAGACGGACGGCGTCGAAACGCGTGTAGTTGTGCAGGAAGACCGTCGCCTCGGCGTTCCACGGGGCGAAGAGATTGGACCAGGCGTGCTTGGCCCAGCCGGGTGAGGAGATGTTCAGGTGCACGTCGCCGGGTTTCAGGCCGATCCAGTACATGGTCGACAGATGGCCGATCGGGTACGACGTGTGGGTGTGCTCGACGAGTTTGGGCCGGGCCGTGGTGCCCGAGGTGAAGTAGAGCATCAGCGGGTCGTCGGCCCGGGTCGGGCCGTCGGGGGTGAAGTCGGCGGCGGCGCCGTAGGCGTCGTCCAGCGGCAGCCAGCCGTCCGGCACCGCACCGGCGGCGCCCGCGGCGATGCGGGTGTAGTCGCCGGGGACCTCGGCGAACTTGCCGGTGTCCGCGGGGCGCGCGATGACGTGCCGGACCCGGCCGCGTTCGACGCGGTCGCGCAGGTCGGCGGGCCCGAGCAGCGGGGTGGCCGGGATGACCACCGCGCGCAGCTTCATCGCGGCGAGGGCGGTGATCCACAGTTCGGCCTGGTTGCCGAGCATGACGAGGATCCGGTCCTCGGCGCGCACGCCCCGCTCACGCAGCCAGGTGGCGAACTGGGCCGACCGCACCGACATCTCCCCGAAGGACAGCCGGGTCTCGAGGCCGTCCTCCTCGACGAGGTGCAGGGCGGTGCGGCCGTTGCCGTCGGCGATCTCGTCGAACCAGTCGAGCGCCCAGTTGAAGTACTCGGGACGGGGCCAGCGGAAGCCCTCGTAGGCGGTCGGGTAGTCCTCGCGGTGTTCGAGCAGGAAATCCCGCGCGTCGCGGAACAGCTCCGTCGCCGATGTCATCTGTCCTCCTGGGTGCCGGACCATTGCCGGGCGGCTCTGAACCATCGTGTAATCCGTGATGCAGGTCTCACTACCCCCGAACGGGGGGTGCGCCCGCACAGGAGCCGTGATGAAGGGGCGGATCAGGTGACGACGGACGCGTCCGACGCGGTCGAGATACGCAACGCCCTGCTGCGTCTGCGGCGGGGCACCGGCCTTCCCGTCGCCTTCGGCGGCCTGCTGGAGGCCGGGCAGCAGATGCGTATCAGCGAACTGAGCGGCACGGCGACGCACGCCCTGCGTTCGCTGGTCGTGACGTCCGGCACCGGTCTCGGCGGCAAGACGGTGGCGCTGGCCAGGCCGTGCGTGGTGACGGACTACTCGGCGTCGCGGCAGATCAGCCACGAGTACGACGCCCCGGTGGCAGCGGAGGGGCTGCGCTCGGTGCTGGCCGTGCCGGTGGTGGTGCGGCACCGGGTGCGCGGGGTGCTGTACGGGGCGCTGCGCACCTCCCTGCCGCTGGGCGGGCGGATGCTGGACGCGGCCGTGGAGGCGGCGCGGGACGTGGAGCGGGCCCTGGTCGTCCGGGACGAGGCCCGCACGCTCGCCGCCGGGGCCGGAGCGGGCCCGGGCTGGGAGCGGGTGCGGGAGGCGCACGCGGCCCTGCGGGCGCTGGCCCCGCGGATCGCGGACCCGGAGCTGCGCGCGGAAGTGCATGAGGTGTGTGCGCTGCTGACGGCCGAGTCCGCCGGCCCGGCGCGGGTCCGGCTCGCACCGCGCGAGGTGGACGTGCTGGCGTGCGTGGCGGCGGGGGCGACGAACGCGGTGGCCGCGGAGCGGCTGGGCGTGACGCCGGAAACCGTCAAGGGATACCTGCGGTCGGCCATGCGGAAGCTGCGGGCCCGCACCCGCGGCGAGGCCGTGGTCGCCGCGCGCCGGGCAGGATGGTTGCCATAGGTTTGTGGTGTTTTCGGTGATGTCTGCACGATCGCTCAGCCGACGGGTTCCCGAGGGGGCGCCGACCCCGCGTTCCGCGGCATTCGGGAGTCCGGTGAATTCTCCCGCCGACACGTGTTGTTATTTCCCTCACGAGGTCGTCCCTCCGAAATTCAAACAGCTGTTGCCTAATATTGGCCAGGACACGACACAGGGAGGGGAGCGGTGACCGTACGACGGGACTTCCAGGAGCCTCCCAGGAGCCGCCCCGACCTGGTCATCGGCCGGGAGGAACTGTTCACCTCGGCCCGTGAGCAGCTCGGCCGGGGCGGCAGTGTGCTGCTCCACGGTCCGGCCGGAATTGGAAAGTCGACGGTGCTGCGGGCGCTGGCCGCGGATTACGGTGGTGCGGACCGGACGGTGTTGCGGTGCTCGGCGACCGAGTCGGAATCCCACCTGCCCTTCCTGGCGCTGGCCGACCTGTTCGGGCTGGTCCTGGACGACGTGTCCGGTGCGCTGCCCGGCGCCCAGCGCACCGCCCTGGAGTCGGCGCTCACCGGCCGCGGCGAGTCCACGCTCCAGCGGGACGGGCTCGCGCTGCGCCTGGCGGTGCTGTCGGCGCTGCGCGTCCTCGCCGCCAAGGGCCCGGTGCTCGTGGTCGCCGACGATCTGCAGTGGCTGGACGCCGCCAGTGCGGAACTGCTCGGTTTCGCGGCCCGCCGGCTGGGTGACACGCCCGTGCAGATGCTGTGCGCGGTGCGGACCGAGGGCCAGGAGTACGACCGCCACCTGCCCGCGTCCCCGCCCGACACGCTCGCCGTCCGGCTGGGCCCGCTGACCCGTACGCAGGTCTCCGCGCTGCTCGACCACCGCGGCTACACCCCCCTGTCCCGCTCCACGATCCGCGACATCCACCGCACGAGCGGCGGCAACCCGCTCTTCGCGCTGGAGCTGGGCAGGGCCCTGGCCGAGAGCCCGGCCCGGCCCCGCCCGGGCGAGCCGCTGCCCGTGCCCACCTCGCTGCGGGCCCTGGTGCTGAGCCGGCTGGAGATGCTGTCCGACGAGGCGCGCCGCACCCTCCTCGCGTCGATGCCCTGCAGGATCGAGGCGTAGCCGTAGTGAGTGGTGTTCGAGGTGAGCACGGTCACCGTGCGG
>NZ_JBEOXI010000397.1:0-5064 GCF_040296465.1 Streptomyces sp. NPDC002130 | reverse complement strand
CGGTGGTAGTCGTCCAGCCGGCCGACCAGCACACCGACGCCCGTCGCGAGCACCGCGTACCGGGAGGCCGCGAGCACCTCGCCCACCGAGAGCCGGTCCCGGCTGAGCAGAACACCGGCCACGGCGACGACCGCGAGTTGCAACAGCGGCGCCACGGCGACCGCCCGGGCCGCGGCCCGTCCCTGCACCCGCCACATGCGGTGCCCGGCCCGGGACAGATCCGGCAGCGGCCGCAGCACACGGGCCGTCTCCCGGCGCTCCGTGCCGGCCGCCCGGACGGTGCGGACCCCCTCGACGGCCTCCGCCAGCGCGGCCGCGATCCGGCCCTGGGCCTGCTGATAGCGCGACGCGCTCTCGGAGGTGTCCCGCGAGACGGCGCGCAGGAGAAGGGCCAGCAGGGGGGCTCCGGCGAGGAACACGACCGCGAGCCACCAGTCGATCACCGCCAGCGCGACCACTCCGCCGACGGGACCGGCGAGCGCGGCCAGCAGCGCCGCGCGGGCCGCCGGAGTGGTGCCCGCCTCGACGGCGTTGCCGACGAGGCGCGCGACGAGGTCACCCGAGCCGAAGCGGTCCGCGGCGCGCGAGCCGACGCCCAGGACGTGCCCGGTCAGCCGGCGGCGCAGCCACGCGGTGGTACGGGCGTCGACGGTGCCGGTGAGGACCGTCTGGGCCGCGTCGAGCAGACCGAGCAGCAGGACGAGGCCGGCGCAGCAGAGCACCCAGCGGGTCGCCGGGGCCTGTGCCAGCAGAAGATCGAGGGCCCGGCCGAGCACGGCCGGAAGCAGCAGTCCGCCACCCGTCGCGGCGATGCTCACCAGGCACAGCGCCACACAGCGGGACCCGCTGTACCGGGTCGCCGCGCGCAGCAGCGTGCGCGCGTGTCCGGCCGCCGGGTCGTCGTCGCCGCGCGAGGTCATACGGGCCTTTCCTGGAACGGGAAGGACCCCGGGCGGCCCCTCCCCGAAGGGAGGGAGCCGCCCGGAGCCGGCAGACCGTAGATCAGAGACAGAGCAGAACGCTCGCGGCGCTGATGCAGGAGAGCAGGCTCACCGTGCTGTTGCCGCCGCCGGTCATGCGCTCGTCGGACTCGATGGTCTGCAGGTCGAGAAGTGCCATGGTGTGTCCTTCCATTGGGTGTCCGTCCGTGGTCATCCGTGGGGACGGGGTGGTGTCACGACTCCGCGGGATCGCGGAACCGCGTCAGTGGGGCCGCCTGTTCGGCGGCGGGAGGAACGGCAGGTGGGCGTCGGTCGCCGGGTCGAGGGCCGCGCCGAGCGCCAGCAGGCACCCTGCCGTTCCGGTGGCGAGGTCCATGGAGAGCCGCATCATCTGGTGGCCGGGGAAGGCCAGTTGGCCCTGGTAGGCCATCGCGAACCAGCCGAGCCCGGCGATCTGCGCGGCCAGCCGGTCCTCGGTCGCGCCCGGCGTGGTCGTGCGGCTGAGGTGCAGGATCATTCCGGCGCGGCCCTGGAAGAGCCCGGGCTGCGCGTAGAAGCGGGAGGTGGCCGCGGTGAGCACACCGGAACGGGCCGTCTCGAACTCCCCGGCGAGGCCGGGGGAGTGGTGCACGAGGTCGTCGAGGACCATGCCCAGGCCCGCGCTGCCGTCGCCGAGGTAGGGCAGGGTCCGCCAGCCCTCGTCGACCTCCAGCGACCCGTTCTCGCGGGTCACGCAGGACGCCAGGTCCCTGCGCAGGGCCACGGCCGCCGCCTCGAGCCAGGCCTCCTCGCCGGTCCACTCGTACTGCCGCAGCATGAGCAGGGCGGCACCGCTCGCACCGCGCAGCAGTCCGGCGCGCGGCCGGGACGTGGCCGGGACCGGCTCGGTGAGGCGCTGGACGAGGATCCGCGCGGCCTCGTGGGCCCGCTCGCCCAGCTCCGCCTCGCCGGTCGTACGGGCCAGCTGCCCGAGGACGAGGCCCAGCCCGGCCAGTCCGCCGTGCAGGTCGGAGGAGAGGTTCTGCCACCGCTCGGCGAGGATGCCCTCGACCAGGTCAAGCGCCCGCTGCCGGTGCCCGAGCCGGTCGAGGACCAGGGCGACGCCCGCTAGCCCGTCATACAGGCCGAGCGGGGTACCGACCGGGGCCGGTGCCGTACGGTCCAGCAGCCAGCGCTCGCCCTCCTCGTACCGCTCGGCGCCGGCCGCGTCCAGCGCGAACAGCACCCCGGCGGCGCCGTGGGCGAGCCCGAGCCCGCCGCCGTCCGAGAACTGGGCAACGTCGCCGGGGAAGAGCCGGTCGTCGCGCTCCGGCGTGGCCGAGGCGAGGATGGCCTTGACCATCGAGTCGCGGCTGTACGGCCAGTCGCCCGGATCCACCGGCGTGGAGGGAGCGGCCGCCGTACGGCCGGACACCTCCCGCGTGATCTCGGCGACCGCCTGGTCGAGGAACTCCCGCGGCACGTCCGGGAACTGCTGCGAGATCACCTCGGCCAGATGCGCCGCCTTGCCGCGGTCGACCACGAACAACGTGGTCACCGGCAGGAACAGGGCCAGCCGCAGACAGGCCAGCGCGTAGCGGTCGATGTCGGCGCCCCTGCGGTCCGGCGGCGCGAAGAACCCGGGGTGGGCGACGACCTGACGGCCGTTCTCCTCGGCCGGGGCCGCGGCCTCGAAGTCGAGGAGGAACACCGTCTCCTCGTCCGGGGCGACCATGATGTTGAAGACGTGCAGGTCGTTGAAGACGATGCCCCGGGCGTGCACCGCCGCCACGGCCTCCTCCACCCTGCGGTGGATGCGCAGCGCCCAGGCCGTGTAGGAGGCGACGGCCTCCGCGTCGGGATCCTGGGTGAGCAGGGGATGCCGCTCGGCGAAGAAGGAGTTGAGCGGGCGGCCCTCGAGGAAGTCCATCACCAGGAAGCGGTGCCCGCCGAGTTCGAACCAGTCGCGCACCTCCGGGACCACGCCCGTGCCCGCGACCTGCTCCAGCGCCCGCTTCTCCCGCTCCAGCCGGGCGATCGCGTCGGCCCCGTCCGAGGCGAGCCCCGCGTGCGGCCGGCCCTCCTTGAGGACGACCTTGCGCCCGTCACGGGTGTCGGTGCCCGCGTACACCCCGCCGCCGTTGGAGAAGTGCAGGGCCTTCTCGATGCGGTACGGCAGCTCGCCCGTCGTCGTGTTGTTCCGTGCGTCGAGGTGTGGCTTGAGGAACGCCGGCAGCGTCACCCACTCGGGCACCTGGAAGGACGGCGACCGCCGGTCCGGCACCAGCCGCCCCTCGCCGTCGCGCACCGCCGGCACCAGCGAGCCCCGCTCGTCCACAACGAACGCCCGTGCGAACGCGCCGTAGCGCACGTACAGCGGGCCCTCGCCCCAGCGCAGATCGGTGAGGATGTACGGCCCCTCGAACCCCTCCAGCAGGGCGCCCAGCTCGCGCAGCACCTGGTGCAGCTGCTCCTCGTCGGCCGGGTAGACGGTGACGAACTTGCCGCTGCCGTCGCGCGGAGCGTACTTGGTGTTGCGCAGGTGGAGCAGGTGCGGTCCCGGCACGAACTTGAAGGGAACGCGCCGCTCGACGCAGTAGTCCCACACGATCCGGGCGATGTCCTCCGCGTTCGCCCGGGTCGCCGAGGCGTGGATCTTCCACCCCTGGGCCGGGCCCTGCAGCGGTTCGCCGTCCGGGCCGAGCGGCGTCATCGTCTGCCAGTCGCCGATCCGGGCCGACTCCCAGCCCTCGGGCAGCGGCCGGCGGGCCGTCTCGTAGAGGTGCGCGGCCGTCCCTTGCGCGCCCCGCGCCAGCCGGTCCGGCGTCTCGTAGAAATGCCGGTCGGCCAGCGCGTACACCTCGTACCGCTTGTCCATGCGTCCCCCTCCTGACGAGCACCGAGCTTTCCAGCCACCCGCCGGGCACGCACAGTCACGCCTGTCACGAGAACACCGTGCGGAACGCACGCGTAAAGACATGTTCGGTTTCTTTCGAGCCCCTGCCTCGGTACTGGTTCACCGAACGCCCACAGGGGCTGCGCAGGTGTCTCATAAGCGCTGTAATGGCCAACGTGGTCAGTCAGGGCGCCCAAGAGCGCGGAACGCGAACGCTGCGTGCCGAAGGTGCCCTCAGGGCGATCGCGATCGATCAGGAGTCGCCCGAACGGCTGCGCCGCGTCCTCGAACAGGCACTGGTCTTCGCCGGTGCGGCGCTCGCCGCCGTCTACGCGCCCAGCGAGGACGGCGAGCTGCTGTGCCTGATGGAGTCGGCCGGCGTCCCGAGGACCCTGTACGGACTGCGCGACAGCTACCCGCGTGCCGGGCGCTCCCCCGTCGCCGAGGCCCACCGCCGCGGACGGCCGGTGTCACTGGGGCCGGCGGAACTCGCCGAGCACGCCCAGGCGCGGCGCGTGCCCTCCCGGGAGTTCTTCCTGACGGCCCTTCCCGTACAGGGGGACGGCGGCTGCCTGCTGGCCGTGAGCCAGCGCCCCGAGGGCTTCGCGGCCGACGACCTCCGCTGCCTGGAGCTCATCTCCGACGCGGTCGCCTTCACCGCCCCGGCCGCGCCCGCGGAGGCCGGTGAGCTGCCGCCGAGCGCTTTCACGCTCGCCATGGACACCGGCCGGGTCCGGGTCGGCGACGACCTGCTGGACCTGTTCGGCCTGGACCCGGTGGAGTTCGACGGCCGGGTCGAGACACTGCTCAGCCTGACCGTCCCCGAGGACCTGCCGTCGCTGATGTCCGTGGTGGAGGCCGACCACATGTCCATCGGCGACCGCGAACTGGAGTTCCGGGTGCTCCAGCCCGCCGGTCCGCCGAAGTGGCTCCGGCTGCGCGGGCGGCTGCTGCCCGGCGGCGAGGGCCGCCCGGCACGGCTCGTGGGCACGGTCGTCGACGTCTCCACGCTGCGCTCCGACGTCACCGACGTGGCCCGGGTCCAGCGCCTGGCCGCCGCGCTGGCCACCGCCGTCACCGTCCGCGACGTGGGCAAGGCCGTGGTCGCCGCGCTGCGCGGGCCGCTGCGGGCCGACCGGATCGCCCTCGCCGAGCTGGAGAGCGAGCGGCTCGTCGTCACCGTCCTCGACCCGCCCGGACCCGAGGCCTGGCCCGAGCTGTGGCGGTCGGAGTGGCGCACCGAGTGGC
>NZ_JBEOXI010000396.1:0-5108 GCF_040296465.1 Streptomyces sp. NPDC002130 | reverse complement strand
GCTGTAGCCACTCCGGATGGACGCGGTCGTCAGCATCGCAGAAGGCGACGAATTCGCCTGCTGCATGATCGACCCCGACGTTGCGCGCATGCGAGACGCCACGCACCGACGACGAGTCGACCCATCGCAAGCGAAGCGCCTCAACGAGAGGGTGACTCTCGATGTAGCTGCGTAGGCCGTCCGTCGAGCCGTTGTCGCTGACAATGACCTCGAACGCGCCGTCATATTTCTGTGCGTCGAGGGCCGTGAGTTGCTCGCCGATGAGATCGACGGCATTGAAGGTGGGAATGACGACGGAGAGGAGGCTGATCGTCCGTGAAGGGTGGGCGCTCATGCCTCTATCAAACCAGACCGACCGTTCGCGCCGTACAACCCAGGTGTCCACCGATGCTGAGCGTGACCGCAGCTCGGTGGGCGGCGCGCTCGAACTGTCGGGGACGGGCGCGCGGTCTTGGTGGTCCGCCGACGGTAGCTGTGAACATCCAGTCGGCGGACCATGCGTGTCGGGACCGATGAAAGTTCGACACGCAGTCTGTGGTCCGCCGGGGAACAGGTGGGGTTCGTTCCGGCGGACCAGACCCCTATTGCCCCGCGTGTTCACTTTGCAAACATAGGTGGCCCACTCGGACCAATCGGGGGGACTCGTCGAGCGGGCCGGGTACGCGTCGCGGGGGGTGCAACGCGCACCCGGGCGATGCTACTTCGCGTCGCGAACGAATGCATATTGGCGGGGCCCGGCTGGTCTTCCCTTACCCTCCGGACCCCGCGGAGCCGAGGCTACCACTGGTCGAACAGGTGTGCGAATCTTTAGGTATGCCGTCAACCGAACGATCTCCGAAGCAGTGCCCACGCGGGCACCCATTGGCGGCCAACACGTGCCTCGTCGGATGGGAGGTCTGCGGTTGCCAGACGGCACACAACGGCGGTCATCGAACGCACTACTGCCGCCGCTGCGGCGAGACGATCCGGACCCCTGAGTGTGTTGGCGCGGAGCCGCAGAGGTCCCGATGGACTAGGGCACGAGGAGCATAAGTCAATTTCCTAGAGCTGATTCTGAAGAGTCAACTCTGAGCGGCTGACAACTGATTGTGTGTCCGAAGCTTCATGTCGCCGCCAGATGGGGCGGCCAGAATGGACAGAATGTGGACAGTGAGGGCATCGAAAGGGTTCGAATGGCATCGAATCTCATGGAATAACGATGCTGGTCATGGCTGTTTATTGACAGCTGAGCAGCATGTATGCTGCCGCTAGAATAGGGTTCGAAACCCTCCGCGCCCACAAAAACCCCTCATCTGCGAGTGCAGGTGAGGGGCTTTTTTGTGCCGCAAATCAGCGTGGGCTCAGCGAGAGCGGACAGTTTTCGGACAGCCTACGAATTGATGACGGCCAGTCGAGCCCGGTCCAGTGCGCTCGCGACGGTGTCCAGATCGTCGTCAAACAGTTCTGCGTACACGTCCAAAGTGAGCGCCGCGGACTCGTGACCGAGCATCCTTTGCACAGCCTTCACGTTTGCGCCCGCTGAGATCGCCAGTGACGCCGCGGTGTGCCGAAGGTCGTGCGGAGTGATCGTCGGGAGCTCTGCAGCCTCTACGGCTCGGATGAACCACCCGCGTGGCGTCTTCGGCCTGCGCATGAAATCGCCGTCCGGTCCCGAGAAGACCAGCGCCTCGCGACCCTTCCCGACGCACTGCTTCGAGAGCTCGTCGACGAGGAATGCGGGGATGGGGATCGAGCGGGGCTTGTTCGACTTCGGCGTCCCCACGACGATCTCCGATCCAACCTCTACGGCGTTCCGGTTGACGCTCACGCGCCGGCGCAGAAGGTCGAGGTCGCCAACTTGCAGTCCGATAGCCTCACCCCATCGGAGGCCGCAGTACGCCAGGAACAGGACGAGGGTCGACCATTCCCCGGCACTATCGGCCAGTGAGGCGACTTGAGCGTGTGTCAGATAGATCTTCCGCTTCGCAACTTTCCGCGGGAGGTTGTCTACATCGCGAGCCTTGTTCGCGAGGATCTTCCGGTCTCGGACCGCCCGGTCGAGCAAACCGGACAGAACAGCGTGCGCACGGATCACCGTCGTCGCGCTCGCGGCCTTCTTGATGATCACTTCCGGATTGGCTGGGTCTCTCTGATCGGTGACTAGGTCCGTGATCCAGTCCTCAACCATCGTGACTTCGATGTCCGCAATTCGCACGGTTCCCCACTCGGGCTTTACGTGAACCCTCCACGCCGATTCGAGCGGCTTGTAGGCCGAGGCCTTCAGCTTCGCCTTCTTGGTGTCGAGCCACGGTTGCGCCAAAGATTCGATTGTCAGCTTCCCGTGCTTCGGGTCCACGAACTCGCCGTCGAGCTTCCTGACCTCGATGCGATTGGCGAAACTCTCGGCCGCAGGCTTGCTAGGAAAGCCTGCTTTGGATCCTTGGGAGCCGTCTGGCTTCATGTACCGAACCTTGTACCGCAGGCCCGACTTCGTGTCGTACGACTTGATGGTTGCCATCGACGACTCCTTTCAAGAAACGGACCAATAGCGGACCGATGTCGCCGTTGTGTGCGAACATATTTACTAACTGTTCGAGGTTCGAATGGTAGGGAAGATCCAAAGGCGGAGTAAATGACAATTGAGGCGGAGCTGCACCGAGCAGTAGTTGTTGATCGATCCATCAGTCTCGAGCGCGTTGCGAGGCTGACAAAGCGATCGGCGCGACAGGTGCGGCAGCAGATCCTTGGAGAGCGTGAGTTCTCGGTGTCCGAGATCGTGGTGATCGCTCACGCTCTCCAGTTGGACTGGAAGCTATTGATCCAGTCTTGCAATAGCGCGACCTAGCAACTCAGGTATCTGCTCGCCGAAGACTTCACAGATCGCCCCCATTTGAGCCATGTCCGCGGGACGCTCACCATTCTCAAGGCGCTGGATAGTCTTTGAACTCAGGCCCGTCTTCGTGGCCAACGCTTCCCTGCTGAGGTTCATACGCGCGCGAGCTGCTCGAATCTCGTCGCCGATCATCCTGTTCAGCTGTTCTATATCCATAGGTCACATTAGACTACATTTAGGACCGAAAAGAAACTTCTTTGTCCCGTACGGACCAAGGCGCGTAATTCCATGCTTGACATGTGGTCCGTATGGTCCTTAATCTAGTCCACATGGTCCCAATCAACGAACTCACCGCAGCGGCCGTGCGAGACGCCAAAAAGGCAGCCGGCGCGACCATTGAATCTCTGTCAGACGCCACCGGCATCCCCACATCGACCCTGAAGCGTCGACTGAACGGGCAGGTCTCGTTTGGCCTCGATCAGATCGTACTGATCGCGATCGCACTCGACGTTCCTTTCGAACAACTCATCCCGACATCAGACGCCCTCACTCGGAGCGCGGCATGAACGCCGAGATTCCGCAGACCCCGAAGCAGATTGCGCACCTGCTCGGCTGGCAGGGGCCGGGCACGTACACCAGTCCGTCATACGACGCAGTCGTGATTGCTTGCCAGCGAGGCGAACTCAAGGCCAGGCAGACCGGAAGCCGCAAGAGTCGGTGGCTGATTCTTCCGTCCGACGCGATCGCTTGGCGATCTGGCGTCAACCCTCAAAGGCTCCGGCGCACCGCATGAAAAAGCCGCCATCTGCGCGAACAGATGACGGCCAATCGATCACCCTCACGAAAAGGAATCTGATGTCTGATACTACGACACACAGTCAAGCTCCGCACGATCCCGTCGAACCGAGTCGCATCGACAAGCGTGCTGACCAGGCAAACGTCATCGACGGAACTATCTACGTGACCCAGGCAATCCCCAACGAGGGCGCGTACATCACGATCGCTGGCCGTGGCGATGACATCAAGATCGTCGCATTCGATCTGGAAGACCTGAAGTTGATCACGGAAATCGCACAAGAGCTTGGAGTAACAGCATGAGCGCTCTCGCAACCATTCAAGCGATCGACACTGGCGTTGAGCGGATCCCGTTTCATGGGGAACTGATCGAAGCACATCGTGCCGACGACGACCTGTGGATCGTCTTCCGTCCGATCGTCGAACAACTCGGCATTGACTACTCAAGCCAGCTTCGGCGACTTCGATCGGCGGCATGGGCCAACTGTGGTCGTATCACCACGGTTGGCGCGGACGGAAAGTCTCGCGAGATGATCACCGTCAACCGACGCACACTCACGATGTGGCTGGCCACGATCCAAGAAAACAAGATCAACGAGGCCGCTCGCCCCTTACTGACCCTGTATCAGTCTGAGTCCGCCGACGTTCTCGATTCGTACTGGCACGACGGCGGCGCAATCAACCCGAGGGCGACCGTCGATCAGCTTGACATGATTGTCACCCGCGCTACTGCCCAGGCTCAGCTGATCGCATCTTTCAAGGGCATCATCGACGACAAGCACCTCGAAGCGAAGGCGCGCATCGTCCTCGCGCGCGGACTGGGTGAGACTCCCGAGCTCGACCCGGCAAGCATTCCTCTCTATGCCAGCGACTATCTCAAGTCGCGGGGTCTCGCGTCAGACATGATCTCGGCGAAAGCGTCTGGATTCGGCAAGAGACTGAAGGGCTTGTACGTGGCCGAGCACGGCGAGGCTCCGGGTCGTGCGTACCAGGAACTGCCCAATGGAACCGTGCGCGAGGTCTATGCCTACACGCAAGCTGATCGAGAACTCTTCGACCGCATCTGGATTGGTCACTACGAGGGCGTGACGAGGGCAGCGGCATGACCCTCACTTTCAAGGGCCTCCCGATCGAGACTCTCGATCGCGTGAAGCCTGCCCAGCAGTCCGATCGTGAGTATGGCGGATTCTTCCGCTTCGAGTACGTCGGCGGTGGAACAGATTCCGCTTATGGCGACGAGCTGCACATCGTCCCGATGTAGCCCAATGACTCCGGTGGCGTCACCACTGTAGGACCGTGCCGGTCCCGATGGCCGGCAACCCGACGCCACCGGCCCAGACTTCCCACACTCCCATTTCTCCTGCGAAGGACATTTTGCGATGACGCATACCCAAAACACCCCGCCAGACAACGCAACTGACTCGAAGATCGCCGACTTCTGGGAGCTTCGGCCGCAGCGTGTCGAGCCTCAGTACGTCGGCAAGCGTCGTGCCGAGCAGAC
>NZ_JBEOXI010000395.1:0-5116 GCF_040296465.1 Streptomyces sp. NPDC002130 | reverse complement strand
AGATCAGCGCGGTGAGGCCGTCGCCCAGGGCGGTGGCCGTGGCGGCCCGCGCGGCGATCCGCGTCAGCGCCCCGTCGGCCTCGCCGGCCTGGGCGGTCCTTGCGGGCAGCGCACCGGCGACGGCCAGTTCGGCGGTGCCGGTGAGCAGATCGGTCACCCGCGTCGCGAGCACCCCACGGGCGGGCGCCAGCTTGTGCTCGGCCCGCCGGGCCACCGCGCCGGTGATCAGCGGCACGCCGACCCCCGCCGCCAGGAGCCCGGCCGCGAGCACCGCCCCGGCCTCGGGCAGCAGCCACGCGGTGAACCCGACCGACGCGGCCGACACGGCCAGGGCCGCCCCGGCAGGCAGCAGCCACCGCAGCCAGTAGTCCTGCAGTGCGTCCACGTCCGCGACCAGCCGGGAGAGCAGGTCGCCCCGGCGGACCCGGCGCAGTCCGGCCGGTGCGAGCCGCTCCAGCCTGCGGAACACCGCGACCCGGGTGTCCGCCAGCATCCGCAGCACGGCGTCGTGCGACACCAGCCGCTCGGCGTAGCGGAACACGGCCCGCCCGATCCCGAACGCCCGCGTCGCGGTGACGGCCATCATCAGATACAGCACGGGCGGCTGCTGGGAGGCCCGCGAGATCAGCCACCCCGAGGTGGCCATGAGTCCCACGGCACTCCCCAGGGCGAGACTCCCGAGCAGCAGCGCGAGTCCCAGCCGCCCGCGCCGGGCGCCGGACATCGCGCGGACGCGCGTGAGGACACCGCCCCGAGCCGACCGTCCGACGGACTCGGCCCGGGCAGGCGGCTCGACCTCGGCGGACCGGGTGCCGGCCGACCGGGTCGCGGCGGACGCCACAGGCAGGGCAGCGGTGGTCCCGGCATCCGCCGGCCGCACCACCCGGTCCGTGCCCTCCAGCCGCACCACCCGGTCCGCGACGTCCAGCAGCGCCGGCCGGTGCACCACCAGCAGGACCGTCCGGCCGGCCGCGATCCGCCGCACCGCCGCGACGACCTCGGCCTCGGTGGCCCCGTCCAGCGCTGCCGTCGGCTCGTCGAGCAGCAGCACGGGCCGGTCGGCGAGGAAGGCGCGGGCCAGTGCGAGGCGCTGCCGCTGCCCGGCGGACAGCCCGGCGCCGTCCTCACCGAGCACGGTCTCCACGCCCTCGGGCAGCGCGTCGACGAACTCCAGCGCCCCGGCGTCCCGCAGCGCCCGACGTACGGAGTCGTCGTCGGCCCCGGGCCGCGCCAGCCGTACGTTCTCGGCGATCGTCCCGGCGTAGAGGTGCGGCCGCTGCGGCACCCACGCGATCCGGGAGCGCCACTGCTCCAGGTCGGCATCGACGAGGTCGACGCCCCCGACCCGCACCTGCCCCTCGGCCGGTCGCACGAACCCCAGCAGGACGCTGAGCAGCGTCGACTTGCCGGCGCCGCTCGGTCCCACGAGCGCGACCGTCTCCCCGGGCTCGACGCCGAAGGTCACGTTCGTGACGGCGTCCGCCGACCGCCCCGGGTAGCGGACGGTCACGTCCTCGAACGACAGCGCACCCGCCGGCACGGCCTCGGAGCCGGACGCCGGCCGGGGCATCTCCAGGACCTCGAAGATCTCCTCGGCGGCGGCGAGCCCCTCCGCCGCCGCGTGGTACTGCGCCCCGACCTGCCGCAGCGGCAGATACGCCTCGGGCGCGAGGATCAGGATGACCAGACCGATGTACAGGTCCATCTCGCCGTGCACCAGTCGCATGCCGATCGTCACGGCGACCAGTGCCACCGAGATCGTCGCGAGCAGTTCCAAGGCGAACGAGGAGATGAAGGCGATCCGCAGCGTCCGCATGGTCGCCCGGCGGTACTCGCCGGTGATGCGCCGGATCGACTCGGCCTGCGCCTTGGCCCGCCCGAAGACCTTCAGCGTCTCAAGGCCCGCGACGACGTCCAGGAAGTGCCCGGACAGCCGCGACAGCAACCGCCACTGACGGTCCATCCGGGACTGGGTGGCCCAGCCGATCAGCACCATGAAGACCGGGATGAGAGGCAGGGTGCCCACGATGATGGCCGCCGAGACCCAGTCCTCGGTGACGATCCGCGCCAGCACCGCCACCGGCACGACCACCGCGAGGCCCAGCTGCGGCAGATACCGCGAGAAGTAGTCGTCGAGGGCGTCGACGCCCCGGGTGGCCAGGGCGACCAGCGAGCCGGTCCGCTGCCCGCTCAGCCAGCCCGGCCCCAGCTCGGCGGAACGCTCCAGCAACCGCCCCCGCAGCTCGGACTTCACCGCCGCGCTCGCCCGGTGCGCGGCGAGTTCGGTGAGCCAGCCGACCAGCGCCCGGCCGACCGCTACGCCGGCCAACAGCACCAGGGGAGTGCCGAGTTCGGACACCGTCATGCGGTGCTGGAACGCGCCGACCACCACCTCGGCGATGAGCATCGCCTGTGCGATGACCAACCCCGCGCCCACCGTCCCCAGGGCGACGACCGCCACCAGGAAGACACGGGTGGCGCGGGCGTACCGGAGCAGACGCGGATCGATCGGTTTCACGTGAAACACACCTCAGTGCGCGGTCTCGGCGATGTGCTGCGTACCGATCCGCTTGCGGAACACCCAGTACGTCCAGCCCTGGTAGAGCAGGACGACCGGGGTGGCGATACCGGCACACCACGTCATGATCTTCAGTGTGTACGGGCTGGACGAGGCATTGGTGACCGTGAGGCTCCAGTCCGGGTTCAGCGTCGACGGCATGACGTTCGGGAAGAGCGTCAGGAAGAGCATCGCCACCGTGGCCACGATGGTGAGTCCCGACAGCGCGAACGCCCAGCCCTCACGCCCGGCCCGTGCAGCGACCAGGGCCACGAGGAGCGAGGCCACGGCCACGGCCATCGCCACGAGCGACGAACCGTCTCCCCGGTCGGACTGCGTCCACAGCAAGAAGACGAGCGCCAGCAGGGCGGTCACCGCTCCGACGCGCAGCGCCAGCTTCCGCGCCCGCTCCCGGATCTCCCCGACCGTCTTGAGCCCGACGAACACCGTGCCGTGGAAGGTGAACAGGGCCAGCGTGACCAGGCCGCCGAGCAGCGCGTACGGGTTGAGGAGGTCCAGGACGCCACCGGCGTAGTTGAAGTCCTGGTCGATCTTGACGCCCCGCACGATGTTGCCGAAGGCCACGCCCCACAGGAACGCGGGCAGCAGCGAGGCCCAGAAGATCGCCGTCTCCCAGTTGCGCTGCCAGTTCTCCTCGGGCCGCTTCACGCGGTACTCGAAGGCGACACCCCGGACGATCAGGCAGACCAGGATGAGCAGCAGGGGCAGGTAGAAGCCGGAGAAGAGCGTGGCGTACCACTCGGGGAAGGCGGCGAAGGTCGCGCCGGCCGCCGAGAGCAGCCACACCTCGTTGCCGTCCCAGACGGGGCCGATGGTGTTGATCAGCACCCGCTTCTCGGGCCGGTTGCGGGCGAGCAGCTTCGTGAGCACGCCGACCCCGAAGTCGAAGCCCTCCAGGAAGAAGTAGCCGGTCCACAGGACGGCGATCAGAACGAACCAGACGTCGTGCAGTTCCATGACTGTGCAGCTCCCTCGGCCTAGTACGAGAAGGCCATCGGCTTGTCGGCGTCACGGGACTCGCCGCCGATCTTCGTGGGCGGGTTGAGGTCGGCCTCGGTGAGCTCCGGCGGGCCCGCCTTGACGTACTTGACCAGCAGCTTGACCTCGACGACGGCGAGGATCGCGTACAGCGTGGTGAAGACGACCATCGACGTGATGACCTCGGCCTGGGAGACACCGGGGGAGACCGCGTCACGCGTTTGGAACAGGCCGTAGACGACCCACGGCTGGCGGCCCATCTCGGTGAAGATCCAGCCCCAGGAGCTGGCGATCAGCGGGAAGCCCAGGGTGAGGATCGCGATGCGCCAGTACCACTTGGTGAGGGTCGGGCCGAGCGCCTTCTTCGGCAGCAGGACGAGATGCGGCACCTCGTCGTCGCCCACCCTCAGGTGCTGCGGCAGCATGAACTTCTTGCGGGTCAGCCACAGCCCGGCCAGTCCGATGGCGAACGACGTCATGCCGAAGCCGATCATCCAGCGGAAGCCCCAGTAGGCGACGGGGATGTTGGGCCGGTAGTCGCCGGGCCCGTACTTCTCCTGCTCGGCCTTGTTGACGTCGTTGATGCCGGGGACGTACGAGGTGAAGTCGTCCTTCGCGAGGAAGGACAGCAGGCCGGGGATCTCGATGGCGACCTTGTTGTGGCCCTTGTCGACGTCGCCGACGGCGAAGACCGAGAAGGGGGCCGGCTTCTCGCCGTCCCACAGCGCCTCGGCCGCGGCCATCTTCATCGGCTGCTGCTGGTACATGATCTTGCCGAGCACGTCGCCGCTGATCGCGGTGAGAAGGCCGCCGATGACGACGGTGACGAGGCCCAGCCGCAGCGAGGTCTTCATCACGGGGACGTGCTTCTTGCGGACCAGGTGGAAGGCGGCGATGCCGACCATGAAGGCGCCGCCGGTCAGGAACGCCGCGGTGAGCGTGTGGAAGACCTGGGCGAGCGCGGTGTTCTGGGTCAGCACGAGCCAGAAGTCGGTGAGCTCGGCCCGGCCCTTCGCCTCGTTGATCCGGTAGCCGACCGGGTGCTGCATCCAGGAGTTGGCCGCGAGGATGAAGTAGGCCGACAGGATCGTGCCGATGGAGACCATCCATATACAGGCCAGATGGATCTTCTTCGGCAGCTTGTCCCAGCCGAAGATCCACAGGCCGATGAAGGTGGACTCGAAGAAGAACGCGATCAGTGCCTCGAAGGCGAGCGGTGCACCGAAGACGTCACCGACGAAGCGCGAGTAGTCGGACCAGTTCATGCCGAACTGGAACTCCTGCACGATGCCGGTGACCACGCCCATCGCGATGTTGATCAGGAAGAGCTTGCCCCAGAACTTGGTCGCCCGGAGGTACTTCTCCTTCTCCGTCCGCACCCACGCCGTCTGCAGACCGGCCGTGAGCGCGGCCAGGGAGATCGTCAGGGGGACGAACAAAAAGTGGTAGACGGTGGTGATTCCGAACTGCCATCGCGCCAGGGTCTCCGGCGCCAAAGCCAGGTCCACGTCGCCGCTCCTTACACCGCTTGTGAAAGCGTTCACATTCACAAGCCATTAT
>NZ_JBEOXI010000394.1:0-5136 GCF_040296465.1 Streptomyces sp. NPDC002130 | reverse complement strand
CTGGACATGAGGTGGCGCCGGCGGAATCGTTTTCATTCACCGAATCGGGTGGAACGGGTGAATGAGTTCCTTGATCATGTCCAGGAGGTCGCAGACCGCGCTCTGCCGGCATCGGATGCTCCGGGATCGGCCGGTGTGCGACGTCTGCACGTGGTCGTCTCGATGATTCGTGAGCTGGAGGAGGACTTGCGCACTCACAACGCCATCGCAGGCACGACAGTCGAGTCGGTCAGTCTGGGACAGTTCTACGTGATGACCGCGCACGGATGCGCAGCACGGCTCGCGGCGGATCTCGATGCGGAAGACACTCCGGAGCGCGATGACGAAAGACTTGCCGCACTGGATGAATTTCATGCTCTTCAAGCAGCCACCGGAATCACCGTCAATGTTCACCGGATGCCTACTTCTCCGGAAGGGATCAAGGTTCTGACGGAGTTGGTACGACGAGCTCACAGCGGCGACATGACGCCGGCGCATGTCGAGAATGTGAGTGAGGTCGGTAGATTCGGTGCACTTCTCGACTGCCCTGTCCCTGATCGCGAGCTTCGCGGGCTGGTCGAACACTTCGAACGTTTGGCGAACGAGGCGTCCGGTCCTATCGGTTCTCGGATGCCGGTGGTGCGTGCTCGAACATTGGTGACATTCTTCGATCAGTATGCGGCCAGACTGATCGGCACAGGTTCGAATACGTTGGCAGCGCCGCATGTCCTCGAACACGCAACGGTGTGTGAGTTGTCCGAGCGCGCACGCTGGCATCTCGATCGAGTAAGAAGCATCCGACGCTAGGGGTTGAACACTTCAGGATTGTTTCGGAACACGAATGCTTCTCGGACGGGGAAGTGGAGGAGAGGATTGCAGCATGGACGAGCGAGCGAGGGACGCGAAGTCAGATGTCGTGCAGACTGAACTTCCGTGCGAGTTCTGCGCCGAGCACCCGCAGTACTTTGCCGGTGACCCTGTCGGTTTCGTGCGCGCAGCGAGGTGGGCAGCGGTGGTCAAAGACTGTTGTCATGGCAACGCCCCCGTGGACTATCTACTGTGCGACGAACATTGGGCCATGATCCGTTTTCAGCAGTTGCCCGGCCAGTGCCGACGATGTGGGCGTATCGCCTACTCGGTAGCCGATATTGTCAGCACCGAGATTCCACTCGGCCGGACTGCTGAAGGCGCATGGCCGTTGGTGGGGCGTGACATCCCTGTTCCTCGATTCGCTGAATAGGTCCCGCGACAGACTTTGTGAAGGGTGAACAGCAGCGTGTTGATCATGGCGCTCGGAGAAGGTTTGACGCAGGGGCAGGCAACGATCATCGCGGCGGGGATCGCAGTGGGGGCGGCGAGCATCGCGTTCTTGGGAATCCTTGTGAAGGCCCGATCCGACAGAGCGTTGCATGAGGCCACCCTCGGTGAGGATCGTGCAGTCCAGCATCGACAGCAGGTGACCGACGCTCTCTTGTCCGCACTGGAGGCGATGAACCGGGCTGATGAGTTGGTGTCGAGTAATAACCCGACCATGGAGCGGAACTCTGATGCCTACCGTGACCGCGACAGCCGATACTACGCATGCGTTTCTGCGACGTTGAAACTGCAGATATTGGGGCTGGAGGATGCGCACTTAGCGATGTCCGAGTTTACGGGTTCGCTTGGTCTCCACTGGATTATCGCTGACAACGATGTAATTGCGCGACCGCACTGGGACACGTTCGGAAAGATCAGCGAAGCAAAGGCGTCGTTGCCGTATACGTTCAGCAGCACGCTGGCGCAGTTGGATCACCGGGCGTTGCACCCCTGAACGGGAGACCGTTTGAGGGCCGTCGAGGATCACGAAAACTGAAGCGGCTCTTGGTTTGATCAGGTTGTGAGTGCAGACTTCGTCCGTGAGGATTGGTGTGCGATCTGCACCGCCTGAACGCAGGCCGTGTCCCCTAGCTGGGTGCCGTGGCACCTAGTCAATCGGTCAGGCCGGCGGCGAAGTGATCACCACTAGACAACGAGGGCGTTGTAGGCGGCGTGGCTGGCGATCGAGGGGATCAGTGACCTTGTCCAGATGGCAAGACCGCCCCAGAGAAGTCCGGAGATCACCATGTGTGTTGCATTGGCGGCGGAGAAAGTGTCGTGCCCTATGCCGAAGTTGAAGCCGAGAAGGATCCACAGTCCGGTGACCATCATGAGTGCTGCCCATTTCGGCCAGCCGTTGCGAAAGTATCGGCGTACGAGAACGACTGCGGCGATCAGCGGTCCACGCCACCGGAATTTCTTCTGTGACGACTCCGGAGATCAGTGTGAGACCAGGGATGTGAGATGCCCAGCCCGCGGTCCACCAGGTGGATCGTTCGGCGTCCGCGGCAAGTTGTTCAGGGGATTGGTGTGTTCCTACCGTCTCGACTACGAGGTCGAGAATCGGTCCTTGCAGCAGTGCGGTGATCGCCAGGGTGGCGATGGTGACGGCGACAAGGTTCGCGACGGTTGGGGGTTGTGGGAGTACGCAGCCGATGCTGCGTGCAGCGCACCGGGCTCGGGCAAGGACGATACGAGTGTTCTTGGTAGCGACACCGAAGATCGGCCGCATGAGGGACAGGAGCAGCACAGCCCCGAATACGAATGCGACAAACAGTACGACAAAAGATGCGATGTTGCCCTCTTGAGCGGACACGACGGGTACGCCTGTCATGTAAATGAGAAATGCGCCAAGGCAGAACCCCGAGAGCGCCCGTTGAAGACCGATCGTGAAGACGGCGAACCGGTGTGGCGTTGCATACGTGTGTACGAGCTCACCGAAGGTTGTTCGGGACTTTGCGGGCACAGCGGCGGCCCTTTCCGGTTCGAGTGCATGAGTGAGCGAGTTCGGGCCCGAGTTCCCTATCTCGTGCCGCCCCCGTTTCGTCGTCCGCCGCAAGGAAACGTCACGTGTCCGCCCTGTGCAACTCGGACTCGCTGACCAGGTCATGGATCGGCGGGACGGTGGTTGGCGCTGAGTTGTCCAGGTCCGAACCTATGGTCCTCCCACATGCCGTTTGTGACGACGAGGAGTGAGCCTGATGACTGTGGAGATTGTTCGTATTCATCCGACCGAGGCGAAGAAGATGCGCAGGCTGCACCGGCACTGGTCGCCGGGTACCGACGTTCCGGCGGGGCTTGGGGGCGCAGGAACGGTGGGCATCGTCGCATCGTCGGAGTACCGGCAGCTCGGGTATGCACTGGCTTCGGCGCCTCATGGGCTGATTCGGACTGCGCGCCAGGCAGGTTGGTCTACGGAGGGTTGTGAGCAGCTTGCTGCACACGTCCGCATCGTCGACGCTCTCGTCGTCAACCCGGAGGTTCCCGACGCGGCCGTGGTCCGGGCCGCGCTGATCGAGCGGTTGATCGCCGAGCTCACCGACGATATGGCAGGCAACGGTCGCTTGTACGGATCGACGGAGGATCTTCCGGAACGGGTGCAGTTCTGGCGCGAGTTGGGGTTCGAGGTGAGAGAGCCGAATACTCCGACGACGTGGGAACATCCGGGATGCCGCACATTGCGAGACAGCGGCGAGAGCCCCGGCTTCAGGCCGTTCACCAGGACTCTGGGCGGGCCGCTGTGAACGGCGAAGGGGGCCGTTCGCACACGCTGGTTGTCGCGGACGGAACCAGACTCGCGGTCCGCGAGGTCGGATCCCGAACGGCGCCGCTGACGGTGATCTTCGTCCACGGCTTCTGCCTACACGCCGGTGCCTGGGAGCCTCAGCAACGCTATGTGAGTAGGAAGTGGAGTGGCCGGGCGAGGTTGGTGTTCTTCGATCACCGAGGTCACGGTGGCTCCGGGGGTGCGGACGCCGGCACCTACACGATCAGCCAGCTCGGACGCGACGTCGAGGAAATCATTCGGGTGGTAGCGCCCACCGGACCCGTTGTCCTCGTAGGTCATTCGATGGGCGGTATGGCGGTGTTGTCGTACCTCGCACAACACGCCGATTCGACATCTCGTGTGGTCGGCGTGGGGTTGATCTCGACCGCCTTGAGTAACGTCGCGGGCGCCGGCATCGGGCGCGCGTTGAATACCCCGGCAGTCTCACTGCTCGGCGGTGCGTGCGCGCATGCACCGAGATTGGTCGGGCGCAGCTGGAGTCTCTCGCGGCGGCTGCTGACGCCCGTCATCGGCGCGACCTGTCCCATGGCTCCGAGCTCGGGCCTGCGGGCGGCAGCGACGTCGTACGAGATGGTCCACGCGACACCGATTGCGACGGTTGCGGCATTCTTGCGGGACCTGCGTCTCTACGACGCGTCTGCCGCGGTGGGAGCGCTGGGGCGCATCCCGGTATCGATCATGTGCGGAACCAGAGATCGGGTCACTCCGATCCTGCATTCACAGCAGCTGGCTGCGCTTCTGCCCAACGCCGAACTCGTTGCCGTCGCCGGTGGCCGGCACATGGTGGGTCTGGAGCAACCGCAGGTCGTCGGAGAAGCGCTCGATCGGTTACTTGTCCGTGCGCAGACCTATCACCGGGAGCATTCACCTACAACGGATCTGGTCGGAGCGTGACGTGAGCGTAGACAGTGCAGCAACCGCAGTGCGGTCCATGATCGCCGACATCGACGTGGACCCGGAGAGCGAAGAATTCTTGTGCGCGCTCGACCGGTTGTGGGAGCAGATGCTCAGCGAGCGCGCGGCGGAGATCGTCGGGCTCAGGCGTGAGCAGACGTGGAGTGCCGACGAGCCTGGATGGGAAGGCAATTCGTCGCTCGACTACTACCCTCGGCGCGATGTGTGGCGCACGACGGTACATACCGGTCGCACCGCCGGCGGTGAGGAGGTGAAGATTCCGCTCGCTCTTCTCGCGCCAGTTCTGATCGGACTCGTCCCGGTTCTTGCCGGCGTGACTGCGCAGGCTAACCCATTCGTCGCACTACTGGTCTGCATTGGTCTCGCCGCAGGGATAGAGGCGGTGGGGTTGTGGTGGTGGACCCGCCGCGATCCACTCCGCCTGAGTGAGGAGGACAAAACCGAGATCGGCGTCGCTGTGACAGCTCTGCAGACGTTGATCTCAGCGGGCGGAGCGCATGTCGAGCTGCGGTTGGCGTTGGCGGCATCGGCACTCGTCGACGAGATCCGCACCGTTCCTGTCTGGGAAAGCGAGGATCTCGACATAGGTCGCATACGCC
>NZ_JBEOXI010000393.1:0-5178 GCF_040296465.1 Streptomyces sp. NPDC002130 | reverse complement strand
GCTGCCGTCGATCGACTCGCTTCGCTCCTCTAAATTCCTGAATTGTCTTTGTCACCAAAGGATTTGATCGTAACTGAAAAGTCGGTACCCAAGCACCAAACGGGGCCGGGGAGGAGTGGGGGTCGCTCGACGCTACCCCGTCTCGCGTCTGCCAGCTCATCGTCATCATGCTTCCCATCCTACAGGACCCCACCCCAAATCGCAAGACAATACAGAACCACAAAACCTCGAAATTGTAACTACAACAACACAATTCGAACTTCTCAAAAATAACTCCATGCGTAACTACCGAAACTGATTATGCACCAACCGATCACCCAAAGTTACTGAAACACAACAACATTCAAAAACACCCGAAAATCGACCTTCCCGAGCCCGTCGCACGCCCGAATCGACGAGCAACAGCAGCTCCCCACCCACCGCCGCCGGCACCGCCGAGCGATCGGCCCGAGCCCAGCCGACACCCCACCGCCGGCAGGGCTTTGTCAACTTAACTGAACATGACTGGGAATCAACAATATTCGATCATACTGGGGCGGATTCTGTTGGTGAGAAACCAGGTTCAGGCGGCGAGTACGCCGGTGGCGTCGTTCCAGGTGGCGAATCGGTTGGTCATTTCGGAGCGGTAATCGCTCGCGGTGAGCTTGTGTCGCCCGGGCCGGAAGTGCGGCGAGATCGCACTGAACACCGCCAGGAACCGTTGCGCTGCGCCCGGTGAACGGAAGAACTTCATGGCGCGTTCTCGTTGCCTGGTGGGTTGGTGCGAGTTTTCGGCCCGGTTGTTGAGGTACTTCGAGCGCCGGTGTTCGACCGATGGCATCAACTCCCGATGCGCCACAACGTAACTGGCAAGCTTGTCGGTCACCAGCACCCTCGGTACCCGGCCCTGCTTGCGCATCAGCCTACCGAAGAAACGTTTCGCAGCCTTCGCGTTGCGTCGTGACTGGACCAAGACGTCGAGGACGTTTCCTTCCTGATCGACCGCCCGCCACAGGTACTTCCGGATGCCGCCGATCTTGACGAACACCTCGTCCAGAAACCATGTATCGCCAGGTTCGGGAGCGCGTCGGCGCAGGCCACGCGCGTATTCGGGCCCGAACTTCGCGCACCATGCACGGATCGTCTCGTACGAGACGACGATGCCACGGGCGAGCATCAACTCCTCGACGTCGCGCAAGCTCAAGGCGAACCTGTAGTACAACCACACGCAGTGCGCGATGATCTCCGCAGGATAGCGGTGCCGTTTGTAGAGTGACCGCGTCGAATCCACCTTTGTCTCGTCTCCCCGACTCATCCGTTGATCATCCCTGACGGAGGCCCAGTTAAGTTGACGATGCCCTCCTCACCCTCCGGCCAAGCCACGAGAACCGGGGAAACACCGGCCAGAGCATCCACCGTGGCAAGGTAAGCAAGACGCGCCTCGAGGTTGTTGACCAGCTCGACGGTTGTTCGTGCCTGTGCCAACAACGCCTCCGGGACGAGGTCGCGGACATCTGCACGCTCACATACCATTCCGATCGTCGTCGGATGCAACTGAGAACGTGCTGCTCTCTCGGTTGCGACGGCGGCTGCAGAGGTCAACGCGCGCGCCGTCGACGCTGCAGACCGGACGTCCGCGGTCCACGGATGACGGAAATCGTCGATCGCCCCGAGCACTGGAGTGTCCGCGTCCACGAGCGCCGTGGAAATGGAATGATCATCGATGGCAATGCCCAGACTTTCACGCACGGAATCCTCCGAAAACCTCACCAAAGTCACGAACCGGGAAAAAGCGTTCCTCGTGCGTCTGGACTCTCAGAGAGCATTCGGAAACTGGGTTCATGCCCTTGCAAGGCGCCGGGTCATGAGGCCGATCATGGCGACGTGAATGACGGCCTCGTGGTGGTCGGGTCGGGTCTCGTAAGCGCGCACGCAACGGCGGTACTTGTTGATCCACGCAAACGTGCGCTCGACTACCCAAACCCGGGGCCGCACGTGAAATCCGCTCGCACCGGGGATCCGTTTGATGATCTCAACCTGCAGGGCGAGCACGCTTTTCGCCCAACCGAGCAGTCGACCGGGGTAGCCGCCGTCGCCCCAGATAAGCCGGATAGTGGAGAAGCCGCCCCGCAGACCGGCCAGTAACCGGTGCGCGGCGTCTCGATCCTGGATCGAGGCGGCGGTCACCACGACCATGAGCAGTAGCCCGTTCACATCCACCGCAATGTGCCGCTTGACCCCATTCGTTCGCTTCCCGCCGTCCCATCCGCGACGAGATCCGGGCACCGTGTCGGCTGCGGGCACGGTCTGCGAGTCGACGATCGCCGCGGTCGGGCACCGGTCTCGTCCGGCCCGCACACGGAGCCGGTCGCGCAGCGCGTCGTGGATGCCCTGCCATACCCCGCCGCGGACCCAACGGACGAAGATCCCGTACACCGTCGACGCCGGCGGGAACTCCACCGGCAACTGCCGCCACGCGATCCCACCCCGAACCACGTAGAGAATCGCATCCAACACCAAACGACGGCAGTACTTTTCGGGCCTGCCGCCCCATCCGGTGGAGTTGCCCGGCCGAGGTAGCAATGGTTGCAGTACCGTCCACTGTGCGTCGGTCAGTGACGAGGACGGATACACCACGTTCCGATGCCCAGGCGCCCCCGACGGGCATGCCGGGCACGACGCGACAAGTGATGATGACATGGCGGGCTCCTGGGTGCGGTCAGCGACTGTTCATCCCTGACCCAACCAGGAGCCCGCCTCTACCCCACAAGCGCGCTGAGCGAGCACCGCCGCGAGTTTCCGAATGCTCTCTAAGTGCCGTCGACGATGTCGGCTTCACCGCCATAGGCGCGGACGACGACGGTGAAGGGCCCTTCGGGAGCGGGGAGCCAATTCGCTCTCGCTGCGGGTTCGCGAGGTTCGTCGTGGGAGATGTGCAGGGTCAGAGAGCCGTCATCGTTGTACACGATGTCCGGTGTGCGGTCGCCAATCGAGTATCGGTCGATGGGGTTCGCGACGAGTAGCCGCTCCGGGAGTCGGTACATAGTTGCCGACCAGAAGAACTTGACCTTCGGTAGAGCATCGGCAGCGAAAGTGACAGTGAATGACTTGGTCCCGACAGGAACGTCGCCGTCTGTGTCATTCAGCCAGCCCGCGTACCACGCTTCGCTCGGAGGGAGCCCGTAAATCCCTTTAGCTGCACCAATGTTGCGGTGCGAGTACTTGCCTGCCATCTGTTCGTGGGTTCCGAAGATGCCGATCGATGACGATGTATGGCCTTCTTGTACTTCGATTTCGGCTCTGCCGTCTGCGAGGCCGTTCTCGAATTGTGCCCGTTCAGTGGCGTCGAGGTCCTCGGTGCGGAACTTCCCCTGTCCACGCAGTCCGATCGTAGATATCCGCGCGCGGATATCTACGTCTTCCTCGAGCGGTGGCGCGTATTGAAGGAGGAAGTCGATCAACTCGTAGAAGGCGACTGTGGTGGTGAACTTCTGCTCATCCCAGACCGGCCATTGTGGGGCAGGGGGCTGTTGCGGCTTCTCGGTCGCGGCGAATGCACTCAGTGGGCGCACGTCGTAGGCGGCCTGTATCTTCTCCATCGCTTCGATACCGTCGGGCATCAGCGCTGTGCGGGTGAGGCTTCCGACGAAATCAGTGGCAGAACGAATGACCCCGTCGATGCCGGCGGGCACGTCGCCGTTCCAGGTAGGCCCGGCAAGGAGGTAGGACCCTGCACCGGTTCCGGTGGTCACAGCGCCGACGAATCCCGCGTAGATGGTGTAGAGATCGTGAAACGGAAGGATGTAGTAGCGGTCGATCGCCGGGACACCCACGACGTACGGTTCGGCTCGCAAGTCCAGCCACAGCCATGAATACGGCGTGTCGTTGTTGGGGGTCACGATGTCTGTATTCTCAGGCCTGGCGGGCTCGGGGTAGTGCCGGTAGATGCCGAATCCGCCGATGTAGCGGGGGTCGCTTGCGTCGATGGCCTGGGCGTACATCGTGCGATAGTTTTCCACCATCGCGTATCCGAAATGTGTACGTGTCCTTCGCGATTGCCCGAATTTCCACATCATTGTCCATGCAGCGGACGATATCCGGGGTCGAGCACTCTCCGCGTCATCCGCCGAGGGTGATCTGGGCGGGTCGTTACAGTGGATCCCCGGTTCGAGTGTTGCGACGATCGACGGAATCCGCCCACGGTGAGAGGCCATTCCGAGTATCCAACGAAGGGGACCGGCCCGGTAGCTTCGGGCCGGTCCCCTTCCGACTACCGATCCACGCTCACGCGAACCGCAACAACGCGGTACGCGTCCGCTCCTCCAGACGCGGAGCAATCGAATCAGGGTTGTCGGCGTTCCACTCCCCCGAGAATTCCCATCAGCCGACCCGGCAACGCGAGCGGGCGATGAAAAGGCTTCCGTTCCGTCGGTGCAGCGCAACGATTCCTCGCCGCTTTCAGTCGTATCTCCCCGCACTTCCGCCCGCCCCGCCACCGTATGAACGCCACCGACCGCCGCACCGAAATCCGCGCTCGATTCCAGGTTTGGAATCAGGTCACTGAACTACGCATCACTGCCTGACCGACTGCTCTGTGGAATGGCCTGCTGCGCCCGAAAACTGCTGTATCCCAGACAACTTGACAACATCCTGTGACCTCCTGTGGATCACTCTGCCTCATCTCTCATATAGATGGTTCACTTTGAGGGGCACGGATCAGCCAGTCCAACTTCCGGGTACCAGTTCATACAAGGGTGTTCCAAGATTCTAGGAACCCGCGCGGTTCCGATTGCTGAGCGCGTAAAGGCGGCACGACGAGTTGACGAAGATCTTGCATATCGTTTTGCGGGCTTCGCCTTGGACCGTGAGGAAGAGCCGTGAGCGCAATGTAATCCACATGTTTCCGTCGTTCATGCAATCGAAACACAGCGTCCCTAAAGTTCGATCTACGCACTTGGATCCAAGCTTGTATGCAAGCGGGGTCGCATCCGATCAAGGGAGAACGAATGATCTCGCCTACCGCGCCGGGGATCCACATCGGCGGTCTCACAAAACAATTCAAGGTTGGACGCTCCACTGTCACCGCACTGGACGGCGTCGACATTCAGTCCGAGCAAGGCGCTGCGGCAGATCCTGTGTCTGCTCCCGCTCCTGCTCGTCAGCGTGGTCGCGGTGCAGCACCGGTCGGTACTGGCCGCC
>NZ_JBEOXI010000392.1:0-5193 GCF_040296465.1 Streptomyces sp. NPDC002130 | reverse complement strand
GCTTCACGTAGTTCCGGGTCTCGCTGTACGGCGGCACGCCCCCGTACTTGATCACCGCGTACGCCCCCGCGTTGTAGGCGGCCAGGAGATGCGCATCGCGAAGTTGTCACGCATATCGCCCTTGAAATAGATCGCATCGGGGCGCTGTGTGCCGAAGACCAGATGCACTCGCGACGTACGAGCCTTGCGCGCCATCGATGCCAGCATGTTGAGTACCGGTGGTTCCCTCGGTCCGCCTTTTGGTTTGACCGAGAAGTACCAATCTTCGACATTGCCGCGGAATTCCGCCCACTCGTCGAGGAACACCAGGACCGGTTCGAAGTCCGTTTCCGTTGCCTCGCCCATTTTGATCTTGTCGTAGCGGAACTCCATCAAGTCGCGTGCCCGGTGCACCATCGCAACTTGCTGTTCGATGGACGTGGCGACCACTTGAACATTGGGCCAGTCCTGGAAGCCGAGGAATTCGACGTATTTTCCATCGAGCACCCAGATCGGCCATCCGCGGCGCGAGAAGTTGACCAACAGGTTGTGTGCCGTCACTGTCTTGCCGCTACCGGGAGGTCCGACCAGCATCAGATTCGGATCGATCGCGGGGCGCCACACCACTTCGTTGCCATCTTCGTCGACACCGTATGGGATCTCGACGGAGTCGTAGTTGGCCAACAAATCGACTTCCGGGTCGATGTCCGGGGCGGGCAACCAAATGCTGTCGGGGAACGCGGTGCGTTGCTCGAACGTGACCTCGTCCGTGTGATGGTTCCACTTTGCTCGCCAGCGTCCGGGGAACATCGCATTGATCGCGCGTTCGACACGAGTTCGATAGCCGTCCGAGACGAGCTTCGATCCGATTTCGTGCCGCACCTTCATGGAGGTGACTTCACCTGTCTTGGCATCGACATCGATCGCGGTGACCGTTGCGGTCGGTCCCAGCAGTTGCCCGACGTAGCGTTTTGCACGCGCCACCGCTTCACTGTCGGAGGGCTCTCGTTCCGGTTCCGCCGCGGGTGTGAAGATCAATCGCCGACGGTTGCGGTCGTGTTCTGCGAGGGCGAAGAATCCCCACCCTTGGTCTTCGAAAACCTCGCAGATGTCGTCGACCCATGTGTCGTCGTTGAGCGGTTGCGCCGACTGGTAATAGACAGTGAGTTTTCCCGGCACGCCCGGTGTCCCTCCGCTCCACTTCGATACCGACAACACCGCCCGCGTCGCTTCAGGGAGTCCCATGACAGGGCAGAGCCGTTCGACAACTTCGTCGACGTCGACATCTCGGAGTTGTTTTCTCTTCCCCACAACTCCGGTGTAGACCGCGCCTATCGACAGACCTGCGGCCGCCGGAATGGACAAGGCGGCATACCCGAACAGCGGGGCTGCGGCGCCGACACCCACTGCTGCGCTTCCGAGGCAGAAGCTGTCGCGAACCCAGTTATGCGACCGTGCCGGCAGCGAACTAATGCGTGGGGAACGAGCGAATCGGGCGGGGGCCTTTTCCTGCGCGGGACTCGTCATCGCCGACCCCCGATCACCTGGCGGCGATCGATTCCGGTCTGCATCTGCATGGCGCTCCTCCTGTGGTCGGTCAACCGCGCGCTCGCGCAGCTGCCTCGGATGGTCCTTCTACTCATAGGAAGATCCCGCCGACCGGACCTGAGTGACATCGCGGCGAAAAATCTTCAGAGAAAAATGTCTCTGGACTTTCACTCATGCCAGACCTTCTACCGACGCATCCGGCAGTGCCTTGTATCCGATGCATTACTGAGTGACAGGTTCATGGGAGCCATCCCATCGCCCTCCCACTGCAACTTCCCTTCGCGGAGCCCGCACAACAACTGGCGCTCACTCCAATCGCGAAATAACACCGTCACCCCTTGACACGTGGGTTACGCTCCGAACAGCGCAACGAAGTGAGCATGGATCGGAGCGACCCTCCGCGTAGGGGATAAATTCCCTCCCCGGCAACTAGATCAAATTCGCGCTGTTCAGCTGGTTACGGCCTTGGAAACGAGGGCCCGAACCGGCCCTTGTCTCCTCGTCGCACCCAGGCAGACAACCGCAAAAGTGTCTTCTCCCGATCGCCACCCACGCCCCTCCCATGAGGGAATCAACGTCGCGAGCCTGTCCCTGTCCGGCGTCTGCGATATGTTCGGTGTCGAGTCGTTTCGCGTGACTCCCACCCATGTTCGAGCAGGCGCCCGCATCGTCGTTTCGGCACAAAGTTGGGGAAGGTCCTCCGGATCCGCGGATGCTTTTCGACACTGACCCCTTGATGGGTACATGCGGGGCACCCGTCAACGCGCCCAGTGATCGGAGCACACTCATGGTCTCGAATTCGGCTCGTAAGAAAGCTGCCCGAGAACACCAGCTACTGCACGGCGGGACTTATGCATCGGCGCTCGCTGCAGTGAAGCAGATCGAAGTCTCAGTCCCAAGTCTGTCCTCGTGGACCCTGTCTCGAATGATCGACGACGGAGTACTCGGCGACGGCACCGCAGCATTTCTAGAGCATTGCGTTGCCGTGGGCCGAGTTGTCGTCATCGCCGGACCGATCGGCAGCGGGCGCAATGCCCTGTTGAACGCCTTGGCCAGAGGTATCCGTGAGGATGCACGAGTCGGCATCGTGGCTCGCGGAGGCTGGAAAGGACTCGACGAACTCGTTCCCCGCTTAGGCAATGCTGTCGTTGCCTAAGCTCCCTCAGGGCTCGCTCAATCACTGGATTGGGAGTTCTCGCTGAGTCGGCAACAACTCGAGTACCTGGTCGTGGACGAGATCATCGAGCCTGGTGATGGACATTTCTTTACTCGGTTCGTCTCCGAAAATGTGTGCGGGGCGCTGGCGACGATTCAGGGGCAGACTGCCGACGAGGCCTTATCGCGGATGGCCGCGAACTTCGCGGCACTACCAGTCACAGAGACCACTCGTGTGCGTGCCGACGGAATCGAGGACATCGAAAAGTTCATTCACGAGGTCGTCAACGTCGTCGTTGTCATGAAGCCGGGCGGAGTGCGGGCAGTTCCCACAGTTTCCGAAGTCGCTGCGGTCTCCAGTGGACGAGGGCGCAACGGTCCGACATCGACGGCTCTGCTGACCGAGTCCGATCACACGAGCGACGCAGTGAATGAAGCCGCCAACCTTCTCGGTCCAGCGCGTCGACCTTTTTGGAGGCCAACCAAGGATTGGCGATTCATGAAGAGGTGTCAGTGATCCGAATTCGATCGATGCGCGTTGTTGCCAAGCGGTCGTTCTTGCTGCTCAACGCCAGGTTCCTGCAAAGGGGATGTTGGGTCCGCGATTGTCGTGAGCGCACCTCGCCGGGACTGTGGCAATAACACCGGACGAGCGTCGTTGAGGTGTTTCGACTCCGAATCGGGCCGAATTTCTCGTGTGGCCACTCATCTGCCACGGCGCAGGCTTGTGCTGTGGCAGATGAGTCGACCACTCCTGGCTCATCGGACGGCTACGGCGCTCACACGCCAGACATCGAGTTTGATGGCACTCATGTAGACGGCGAAGGTGTTTTTGCTCAGTTCTTTTCCATCCGGTCCGGTGGCAGTCTGCGTCACTGCTAGAACGCGGGAAACTTTTTCGGGTTGATCAGCAGGGTGTTCGTCGCCGGCGATACTCGCTGTGGCAATGACGATCGCATGGTCGTCTGCCCAGTTCTGCCATTGCTTGCCGGTGATGGGTGCGAGCGCAATGAATGAGTCGGCGTTCGCGGCGTAGTACCTCTCGTCGAGGAGTGGCGCCGCCCGTTGAGCTGCCGCGGATTGGTTTACGTCCTTGCCTGGCGCGTAGGAGAGCATGGTGCGAGCGGCGGCGAGCATGACCGACTGCGCGTCGTTCTCGTTGGCTCCGGCCAGTGTGTCGGGGAGCGCTGGAGGCGGAGTGGTGGTCAGGGCTGGAGGGGCGGTCGGCGGCGACGGAACTGTCGTCGGCGCCGAGCCGGATTGGCTACTTTCAGCGAGGACGTCTGTCGAGGGGAGTGGGGGTACCGTCCACGAGCTGTCGGCTTCGGCGCTCGTTTCCACCGCATGATCTTCGGGTTCGTCGCTTCCTCCGCACGCTGTCAGTACCAATGCGGCAGATGTGAGAGCAGCAAGAGCGAGCGAGCGTTTGCGAGTAATCATGGTGAAGGTTTCCTATCCGAATCGTTTGACGTACATCTCTTCGCCGGCCCAGCCGGAGAGCGGCATGATCGAGACGCTTTTCCCCGATTCCGGGGCGTTGAGCAACATGTCCTGTCCGTTTTCGGTGCCATAGAAAATGCCGACGTGATGGGTGTCGCCGCCTGCGCCGAAGTAGATCAGGTCACCTGGACGCTTCTGGTCGAACGGAATGTCTTGGCCTCGGGAGTCGTACAGCTGGCCGGGATTGGAGTGACTTCCGGTGAAGTGAGGGAGCAAAATTTGGCCACCGGATGCTTGGTAAACCGCGTACAACGTCAAGCCTGAGCAGTCGAAGCCGACCTTGTTCGAATCGCCGTTCGCATCTCCTGCCCCGCCGCCATCACTGATGCCTTTCGTTGGGCCGTTCTGATCTCCGCCTCCCCACGCGTACGTTGTTCCGATCCATTGGGAGGCCGCAGCGATCACGTTCTCTGCGAATGGCCCCCCGGGCTTGAACTGGGGTCCACCGGGGTTCGAGGTTCCAGGCGCGCAGGCGCCGCCATCGATGATCGTTGTTGCGCCGCCACCCTTGACGATGTCTGCCAGCTCCTGCGGCGTCAGGTCTTTGCCTGAACCTTTGAACTGCGAAGCTAGTTGCCGAGCGAGCGTTTCGTCGTCGGCGTATGCCTCAGGGTGGGCCGATCCCTGCACGGTTTGGGCGGCGACGGTGACTGGCATGGTTTGCCAGCCCGAAACTTTGAGCAACGCGTCAAAGAATTTGACGTTCGCCGTGACGGGGTTCATCAACTCTTCCGCGGTGCCCCAGATGCCGACTTGCTGTTGGTATTGATTGACCGAGAGGTGATCGCTTCCGACGCCGTCGTGGGGATATTGCAGCGACTCGGGCACGTTGGAGCTGGCGAGCATTCGATAGGTCGATTCCTGGCTCATGGTGGCCAGGGCAACCACGATTCCTTGATCAGGAACGGCCATGGACTCACCTATGGCGACAGCCTGTTTCGCCAGCGCTGTTTGGCTGGCGTTGAGACCGCCCGTGCCGGCGGGGGTGGATTTCGCCACCAACTCTGCGTC
>NZ_JBEOXI010000391.1:0-5217 GCF_040296465.1 Streptomyces sp. NPDC002130 | reverse complement strand
GGCCGCAGGTGATCAGCGCACCGCCGAGCAGCACGGCCCGGCGCGCACCCAGCACCCGGTCGGCGAGCCACCCGCCGGGCAGTCCGGCCATGAAGCTGAGGGACATGTACGCCGCGAAGATCGCGGTGGCCGTCTGCGGCGCCATGCCCATGCCGCCGCGCGTCTCGGAGGCGGTCAGGTAGAGGACCAGGATCGCCGCCATCCCGAAGAAGCTGAACCGCTCCCACAGGTCGACCGCGAGCAGCGTGCCGAAGCCGGGCCTGCGGTCACCGGCTTGCGGTGGTGCGGCGGGAGCGGTGGCCGGCGAGGAGTCCTGCGGGGTGAGGGAGATGTCCACCGGAGGTCACCGGGCCGGTTTGAGGGCCACTCCGGCCAGCATCGCGAGCGCCGGGTCGGGGGTCTCGGCCGGTTCGGGGCGCCACAGCGGGGCACGCACCACGCCGGGCTCCACCAGCTCGAAGTCATCGAACAGCGCGGCGAGTTCCCGGTTGTCGCGCCAGATCACCTGGCTCACCGCGCCCCGGTACTGCTCGGCCGCCTCCGGTGCCGCCCTCGGGACCTCCTCCGCGCCGGCATGCGAGATCACCAGGGCGCTGCCGGGTGCCAGCCGCTCGGTGTACTGGCGCACCAGGGCGAGCGGATCGTCGGCGTCCGGGACGAAGTGCAGTACGGCGGCGAGGATCAGCGCGACGGGCCGGTCGAAGTCGATCAGCCGGCGGGTGTCCTCCGCGTCCAGGATCTCCCGGGACTTGTACAGGTCGCCCTGGAACACGGCCGCTCGGGGTTCGTCGGCGAGCAGGGCCCGGCCGTGTGCGACGGCCACGGGGTCGATGTCGACGTAGACGACCTTGCTGTCCGGGTGGGCGGCGAGGGCCACGTCGTGCACGTTGCCCTCGGCCGGGATGCCGGAGCCGATGTCGAGGAACTGCCGTATGCCGAGCGCGGACAGTTCGCGTACCGCGCGGCGCAGGAAGGCGCGGTTGGCCTTGAGGGTGGCCGGGAGGTCGGGGTTGCCGGCCGCTACCTTGCGGGCGAGTTCCCGGTCCGCGGGGAAGTTGTGGGTGCCGCCGATCCAGTGGTCGTAGACCCGGGCGATGCTCGGGGTGTCGATGTCGACCTCCGGCGGGGCCCAGGAGGGGCGTTCGGTGTCCTGACGTTCCACGGGTGTCTCCTCTAGTACGGGCGGGGCGGGGTCGGCGGTCACGCCGTGAACACCGGGAGTTCTTCGAGGCCGCGCATCATGAGGCTGCTGCGCCAGCGCAGTTGGTCCCCCTCGACGGCGAGCCGCAGCCCGGGCAGGCGGGTGAACAGGCGGCTGAGGACGATCTGTCCCTCCAGCCGGGCGAGCGGGGCGCCCAGACAGTGGTGGATGCCGTGGCCGAAGGCGACCGAGGCGGTGTGGGCGCGGGTGATGTCCAGGCGGTCCGGGTCGGGGTAGCGGGCCGGGTCCCGGCCTGCGGCGCCGAGCGAGATGGTCACGAACTCGCCCTCGGGGATGGTGACCGAGCCGACCTCGACGGGCTCGGTGGTGAACCGCCAGGTGGCGTTGGTGACCGGACCGTCGTAGCGGAGGAACTCCTCGACGGCCGCGGGCCACAGCGACTCGTCCGCCGCGAGCCGCCCCCGCACGTCGGGGTGTGTGAGCAGGGCCAGGGTGCCGTTGCCGATGAGGTTGACCGTGGTCTCGTGGCCCGCCACCAGCAGCAGGAACGCCATGGAGATCAGTTCGTCTGACGACAGCTTGTCGCCCGCGTCCTGGGCGTGCACGAGGTCGGTGAGCATGTCGTCGGCCGGTTCGGCCCGCTTCGCCTCGATCAGCGCCGTCAGGTACGCGATCATCGACGCGCTGGCTTCGCGCACCTCGTCGGTGCCCGCGCCGGAGACGAGCAGGTTGGACCAGCGGCGGAAGGCGGCCCGGTCGTCCGGGGGCACGCCGAGCAGCCAGCAGATGACCGTGAACGGCACCGGGAAGGCCAGCGCCTCCATGAGGTCCAGCCGCTCGTGCCGGGCCATGGCGTCCAGCAGTTCGTCGGTGAGCCCGGTGATGCGCGGTCGCAGGGACTCGACCCGGCGCGCGGTGAAGGCCCGGCCGACGAGCCGGCGCAGCCGGGTGTGGTCCGGCGGGTCGCTGTCCAGCATGTGCACGCTGAGGACGTGCGGGAACTGGCTGCGCTCCCCCGACTCCGCGAGGAACTCCCGCTGTTTGTCGGGGTCGACGAAGTTGCGCGGGATGAGGTCGCGGCCGACCCGCATGTCCTTGCTGAGCCGGGGGTCGGCGAGCAGGGCCCGGGCGTGCTCGTATCCGGTGACCAGCCAGGTGCGCAGGCCGTTCGGTGTCGTCACGGGCACGGCGGGCGCGGTCCGTCGCAGGGCGGCCAGCGCCTCGTGCGGGTTCTGGTGGAAGGCGGGGGTGAACAGGTCGATGGGCGGGTCGGCCGGTGGGGCCGGCTGCCGGGCGTCGGTGCGGGCCATGCTCAGACTCCTTCCTTTTCCTCGACGTCGGCGGTGAGGGTGGCGGCCCGGTCCCCCGCGTAGGCGGCGAGCTCCCGGTAGATCTCGAAGGGCCGGTCCCGGCCGGTGTCGCGCAGCGGCCGCAGCGGGGCGGTCTGGTCCTTGTGGGCGGGGCCGCTCTCCCAGGCGGTGAACGCCTCCCAGTCGGCCCAGCGGCTGACCACGACGTAGGAGCGCGGGTCGCCGAGGGCGTGCAGCAGCTTGTTGCCGAGCAGGCCGGCGGTGCCCGCCATCCGGCGGCTGGCCTCGTGGTACGCGGGCAGCACCCGGTCCGGGTCGTCGCTCAGGTGGTAGAGCACCACCTCGACGGCGCCGCCGGTCACGATGCGGCGCCGGACAGGGCGGCGACGACGTGCATGGTCGTCATGGAGCCGCCGCTGCGGTACGGGTGCAGTTTCTGACGGTGTTCCAGATGCCGGTCACTGGTCTCGAACTCACGGAACAGCGGCTCGTTCACCCAGTCGCTGACGATGTAGTAGACGCCCTCCTCCTCGGCGCTGCGGGAGAGCCACTGGCCGAGGTTGGCGGGGTGGGAGGTGACCGAGTCGCCGACCTCCAGCCACACCTTCTCGAACTCGTTCTCCATGCCGGGCTTGATCTGCATGCGCAGCGTGACCCGGAAGACCTGCTCGGCGGGTTCGGGCACGTCAGATCCCCCCGTCGACGTTGAGGGTCTCGCCGGTGATGTAGGCGGCGGCGTCGGAGAGCAGGAACAGCACCGGTCCGGCGAGTTCCTCGACGGTGCCGAGGCGGGCCAGCGCGGTCTTCTGCGCGTAGGTGGCGCGCAGTCCCTCCGCGCGGTCGGCGGGCATGGCCGCGAAGGCCTCGGTCTCGATGACGCCGGGGGCGACCACGTTGACGCGGATGCCCTTGGGGCCGAGTTCCTTGGCGAGCGAGCGGGTCAGCCCGATCATGGCGGCCTTGGCGGCGGTGTAGTGGGCGCGCAGCGGTATGCCCGCGGCGGCTCCGCGCGAGCCGATGTTGACCACCGAGGAGCCGGCGCCGAGCAGCGGCAGCGCCTGCTGGATGATCCGGTAGGCGGCGGTGAGGTTGGTGTCCAGAATGCGCGACCACTCGTCGGCGGGCAGGTCCGCGAACGGGATGTGGCTGATCACGCCCGCGTTGTTGACCACGCCGTCGAGCCGCCCGAAGCGGTCCTTGGCCTCGCCGACGAGACGGTCGACCTCGGCGGTGTCGCCGACGTCCGCGCGGATCACGTGGTGGTCGCCGGCGGTCTCCTTGAGCGCCGCGGTCAGGCTGTCGACGGCCTCGCTCTCCTGCCGGTAGCAGGTGAGGACGTCGGCGCCGGCCCGGGCCGCGGCGAGGACGATGCCCCGCCCGATGCCCCGGGTGCCGCCGGTGATGAGCAGTTTCCTGCCGTGCAGTGCGAGTTCCACTGGGATTCCCTCCATGGCTGGGTGCGGCTCAGACGCAGCCGTCGACGTGGATGTTCTGGCCGGTGACGTAGCCGGCGTGGTCGCTGACGAGGAACAGCACGGCCTGGGCGATGTCGTCGACGGTGCCGAGCCGGCCGAGCGCGGTGAAGGAGGCGAAGGTGGCGCGCTGCCGCTCGGCCTCCTCGGCGGGCAGTTCGTCGAGCGCCTCGGTGGCGATGCGGCCGGGGGAGACGGTGTTGACGCGGATGCCGCGCGGTCCGAGCTCCCGGGCCAGCGAGCGGGTCATGCCGACCAGGGCGGACTTGACGGCGGTGTAGTGGACGCCGCCGGCCATGCCGATGAAGGCGACCGTGGAGCCGATGTTGATCACCGACGATCCGGCGGAGAGCAGCGGCAGGGTGCGCCGGGTGACCAGGTGGGTGGCGGTCAGGTTGCCCTGGACGGTGTCGGCCCACTCGGCGGGTGTGAGGTCGGCGTACGGCTGGGGGCGGAACGTCCCGGCGTTGTTGACGACGGCGTCCAGTCCGCCGAGGCTCGCCTCGCACGCGGTGACCAACCGGTCCACGTCCGTCTCGTCGGCGGCGTCGGCCCGCAGCACCTGGTGCTTGCCGGGGGTGCCGGCCAGTTCCTCCTCCAGGGTGGCGACGGCCTCGCCGGGGGTGCGGTAGCAGGTGACGACGTCGGCTCCGGCCCGGGCGGCGGCGAGGACGATGCCCCGGCCGATGCCCCGGGTGCCGCCGGTCACCAGGAGGCGCTTGCCCTGGAGTTGGCGGCCGGCCCGGGCCGCGGTCTCCACCTTGGCCTTGATCAGCCGCATCTGGACGGCGGTGTTGCGGTTGAGCCGGGCGGTCATCCCGGCGTCGTCGATCGGGGCGTCGGGCTTCATCGCGAAGTCCTGGATCCAGCGCATCCGTACGCCGCCGGGCACCTCCTCGTACTCCCAGCGGATGTTCATGTACGCGAAGGGGCCGGTCTCGACCCGGCGGGCCACGACGGTGCGGGTGGCCGGGTCGGGGGTGCGCTCGGAGACCCAGCTCCAGACCGTGCCGTTCTCGTCCGGGTGCAGGGCGAGGCGGAAGGTGACGGTGTCGCCGTCCCGGCCGAGGATCTCGGCGGAGGCGTACTCGCTGAACAGCCGGGGCCAGGCGGCCACGTCGTTGGTCATCGTCCACACCAGGTCCATCGGTGCCTCGACGACGATCGCGTTGTCGGTGTGTCCTGCCATCAGACGCGGGCCTCCGTGAGCCGGGCGTGGACATAGGTCAGGGCCTCGCGCGGGGTCTGGGTGTGCGCCAGGTCGCCGTCGGGG